>VXRD01000004.1 GCA_009838845.1 Gemmatimonadota bacterium
GTAAAAACGGGCGGTTTTTTTATACCTGCTGAGCATTTAAAAATCATTGCTAATTTTTTCGCTATTTGGGCTTGACAACGAATTTTTAATAGGATATTTTTTTCAGAACTGATATGCTAATTATTTCGCATCGTATCATTCATGAAAATAAAAAGGAGCTAAAAATGGCAAGACTGCGACAAGAGGGATTGACCACCCGTGAAATGGAACTCATACAGGTACTCTGGCAACAGAAAGAAGCAACCGTCGAGATGATCCAGGCAAAATTGCCTAACCGATTAGAAGGATCAACCATTCGCACACTCCTGCAAATCATGGAAGACAAAGGCTATGTGACGCACGAAAAGCAAGGACGCGCCAATGTGTACCGCCCCATAATTGAACAACAGAGGGTCCAATCCTCCGCAATGAAGCACATCATTCAAAAACTATTTGGAGGCTCAACCGAACTCTTGCTGGCGCGACTGGTTGAAGACGAAGAAATAGACCTGGACGACGTAGCGCGATTGCGTGAAAAACTCAAGCAACGCAAAGGAGGCACATCATGATCGGCACATTGGTCAATGCCCTGGATCCGATTGCCATTTTCCTCCTCGATGCGACTATTAAGACCACTCTATTTATGGGTCTTGTTCTACTTGCCGTGTGGCTCCTGGGCACGCGACAGGCAGCAAAGCGTAGTTTGCTTTTGAACTGGTGTCTTGTAGGCGTGTTGGTCATTCCCATCGCGTCTTTGTGTATGCCTTCACTGCGATTTCAATTTGATTCACCATCGTCCTCTTCAGAGCCATCAGTTCTGCCCGTTCAACGTATTGTTGCACCCGATACACCTCTGGAAAAACCCACACCTGCACTAAAGCAGCAAAGAGTATCTAATAGGGCGTTTTCAGAAAACCCAGAACTATCTCAAAACTTCGCATCTCCTCCCCCTGCCCAGATTATTTTCGCCAAAAATGCCTCGACAAAATCAATTGATTGGACGACCTACATACTGAATAAAATCACTTCAGCACAAGCTTTGTATGGTGTGATGGCGGTCTATGCTATTGGCCTGTTAGTTTTATTGATTCGGGTAATCTATTGTCTGATAATGGTTTGTAAGTTTCGCCGATCTCTATTGCCCTGTGAATACGAACAGCTTCAAAATGATTTACAGGTCTTAAAGAATCAATTGGGTATTCGGCGATCTGTTGCACTCGCCGTCAGTGACAAAATCGGCAGTCCAACTCAAGTCGGACTCTTAAAGCCAGTGGTCGTATTACCCGCACCTATGGTCGAATCGCGCGATCCGTTGAAATCGATTTTGATTCACGAACTCATACACGTCAAGCGATGGGATTGCCTGTATCGTCTGCTGGCAATGGTGGGCCTGGCGTTTTACTGGTTCAATCCCCTATTCCACCGCGTCAAACACCTGCTTTTTGAAGTGCAAGAACAAGCCTGTGATGATTGGACTGTAACGACAACTGGCAATTCTGAAAGCTATGCGGATACGCTTCTCAATGTGGCGACCCAACTGCGCTCTCGTCCTGCGATAGCTCTGGGCATGGACATGGCGCGAGCAACTCAGGTCATGGATCGCGTCAATCGCATTATCACCCTGGGCGGTCATGTGTCTCCGCGCGTTGGTCGCGTATCGGCACTGGTGATGGCAGTGGTATTTATCGGTGGGGCGACAGCTATAGGTAGTCTGACTACTTCAAAGGTCGATCACAATGATCAAAAGGTTGTATTTGAGGGCGGAATTGCCGTAACCGATACCAGTGAGATATCACAGCGACTAATTCCACTAAAAATGCGTGATGGTCGCATATGGTGGCACTGCAAGAATAGTCTCTATTTACAGGATGGAGATGAGAGGCAAAAATTTACATTGCCGGAAGGTGGTTCATTCGACCAGATACATGCCTTTATACAAGCGCGCAATGGCTCGGTTTGGTTTGCCGGTATATATAAAAATAGGCCAATTGTCGCGAACTTTAGCGGAAAGACATGGCAGGTATGGGATTCAAAAACAACGGGCCTGGGCAAAATCGCCACTGGATATGATTTTGCCGAAGATGATGATGGCGGTATCTGGGTTACCCAGAGCTTTTCAAACTACAGAGCACACGGAGGCACCGATCGCTTCAAAGGCGGAAACGGCGTCTTGCATTTTGATGGCAAAGCATGGCACAACTACACGATAAAAGATGGATTGATTCACAATCGGGTTTACAATGTGGAAGCCGATTCCAAAGGCGGCGTGTGGATCGCAACCCTTCGTGGATTGAGCCACTACAAAGATGGAAAATGGACCTCTCATATTGTCGATCGCGTGCCCGTAGAGGGCGTGCGTAATGGCAATAAATATGATGGCCACAAGGTATATAAACTATTTTATGATCAGGAAGGCACGCTTTGGGCCGTGCATGGATCGAATATTGGGCGCACCATAACGCGGCGCATAGGGGGGATTTCCAGCTTTGACGGCACAGCCTGGACACACTACGATGCACATGATGGACTGCCTATAAATGCGTCTCGATATATCTGGCAAACAGAAAATGGCGATCTGTGGTTTGGGACTCATCCAGGTGATCAAAAGATAGTAGAAGCCAGAGGCTTGATGAGATATAAGGATGGGATGTGGTTGCGATTGACGCGCAAACACGGTATTCCCGGCGATTCTGTATGGGGCCTGGTTGAAAAAGGCGATGGATCTTTTTATCTGTGTGTTTCTGGGACTGTATCTTATAAGCCGCCTATCGATCACCTGACAACAATATCTGGTAAAGTAATCGATCAGGGCGATGGCCAGCCTGTAGCAAATATGGGAATATGGGCTGAATACGACGATGGCGAGGTGCATGCCGGAACCATGACAGATGAAGATGGTCGCTATCGCGTCGAAGTCACCCCGGGCGTATATCGCGTGCGGATCGCGTCTAAGAATGCAGCTGAACCCGTGACTGTTGAAGCAAAGTCCGAGAGTAAAATTGAAGATGTCGATCTGCTCTTGCTCAACTCGCGCCGCATCTCTGGTCGTGTAATCGACACGTCTGATAATCCGATTGCCAATGCTGTCGTAGTGATTTCCGATGAGTCCTCAAAAGATCAACGCCTATCTCCCCAGATAGTAACTACAGATGCCAATGGAAAATTTGAAGGCTGGCAAGTCTCGGGGCCGAAGGCTACTTTTGAAGTTGCAGCAAAAGGATACGCACAAATCGCGCGGGAAGTTGAAAATGCCATTGAAGGCCAGGTAGTGATTAGTCTCAAAAAAGGAACGACGTTTCGCGGTCGCGTTGTGGATGAGTTGGGCAAACCCCTGGAATGGGCGTGCGTTGATCCTGGACCATCACCGGACCCTGAAAAGAGAGTATATGTATTGCCCGCATTACCCTTTCAGCGCAATACATATACCGATGCATCGGGTCTGTTCACCCTAAATGACGTAGCGGAAGGTCACATCTGGGTGAATCATCCTGAGACCAGAATTGTGAATCAAGAGATTATGCCTGCCGATGATGTAATAGATATCCGCGTAGAGCGTTTGCGTTTGTATTCTGCTTCAGGCGTGGTGTCTTTAAATGAGGGTTCTGTAGAAGGACTGGAAATCAGAATATTTTCCACCAAACGCCCATCTACAGGTGGACCGACTCGGTCCAAAAGGGATTTTATAGATGCTACTGGCGCGTATCGTTTCGATGACCTTGAGCCAGGGGAATATATAATTTCGGTCAAGGCATCCATAGAATTGGAAATGGAGGAACAAACGATCATTCTGCATCGCAGTATTCAATCTCGGAGGCTGGTGATTGAAAACCGCGATGTGACGCTGAACTTTGAACTCCTGGGCGATGCGCGAATTACCGGTTTTGCAACTTACAAAGGGCTACCTGTTTCAGGGGTTTATGTAAATAGCCGTGTTTTGGCCGATGATCCCCCGAAATTGGTTTCAGCAGGCAGTACCCAAACAGACAAAGAGGGACGGTTTGAATTGCATGATCTACCTTCTGCGCAGATTGAAATTCGTTTTTCTAGTATCCCCAGTTCAGGAAAACGCTGGAGCAAAGTCGATACGATTGATCTGACGAATAAAAAAGGATTGCGTTATCTCACCGAACTGAAAATGGAGGAACGCCCGACCTTGAGCCTGGGAGATATAGCACCTGAATTTGAAGCCAAACAGTTGGATGGGTCAACATTCCGGCTCGCAGATTACCGGGGCGAAAAAGCCGTTTTAATCGATTTTTGGGCAACCTGGTGTCCCCCCTGCGTCGATGAAATTCCGACAATCAAAAGAATTGCGGATACCTATCGCGATCAGGGATTGGAAGTCGTGGGCGTGAGTTTGGACCGCGATGAGAAGGCATTGCGAGATTTTGTAAAACGTGAAAAACTGAGCTATGTGCAGGTATTTGAAAAAGAAAAAACGCGGGCGATTACAAAATCCTACGGTATATGGGGCATCCCATCAGTATTTCTGATAGATAAAAATGGCGTCATCAACGCGCTGAAGCTGCGTGGAACTCGCACGGAAGCGGCTGTGAGGGCGTTATTAGCCACTGATCTACAGACGGCTGATGGAGGAAATTCGCGATAGACTTTTTATAGCACTAATGACCATTTGAAGAGAATAACAATGCGATTTACAATTCTTGTGTTGGCCTGCCTATTTGGTTCTGGCTTGTCCAACGGGGAAATCACAATAGACGCGCTTTTTCAGAATGCAATGGAGCAAATTGGTCATGTGAGCCATAAAGAAAGCATAAAAGCTCTTGAAGAGATTATTTCCAAAGATAGAGATTACGCACCTGCATACAGCGAATTGGCCAAACTGCATCTGCTGGACCAAACCGTAAATGGGCGACAGCGCGCAATGAGGAGGATACAGCAGGCAATCTCAAGTGATCCCAACAATGCTGAATACCGGCTGACACGCGGAAAAATCTGGTGGGCACAGAGCTTTCGATTTCGGGCATTGAAACAATTCAAAGACGTGACCGAAAAGCATCTCGACAATACGGGTGTCCTCAATAGTCTGGGTATGTTTTGGGTGTATGATTTCCTATCACAGAAAGATAGAAGAGCGCCATTGAAAGAGATGGACATGGGGTCCAGGGTACGACATTATAGGCTAATGGCAATGAGGCCCAGGATAAAAGATTTCAAGACCTTTGGCCAGGAATCCAAACAAGAAGCAGTGCAGATCTTGCGAAAAAGTATTCAGTTGGATGCCACCAATCAGCACCCCTATTATTTGTTGGGCATACTCTACTTTGAAGATGAGGACTGGTATGCGTTTCAAACCTTGATGCAAGACTTGTACGCGCAATATCCAGACGATAAAAATGCGTTGCTATTTTGTGGTCTTGCCGCCTATCAGATTGGCGAATTCAATGACTCGCATGAATACTATCAACGCGCTCTTGACTTGATGAGTGCTGAAGAGCGCGAGTTGCTCGAATCTATTGACCTGCTTGTTCCTCAGGAAGATCATGCATCCCGCGATACGACGCAGACGATTGATGCGTTGTTGGAACGCGAGATGTTCTGGAAGCGCCAAGACCCGCTCTATTTGTCTAATTTTAACGAAAGAAAAATGGAACACTTTGGTCGCATAGCATACTCAAATTTGCGGTTCAGGCGATTTTCAGATGATGTTGAAGGCTGGCAGACGGATATGGGCAAGACCTATATCAAATTTGGAAGATATAGACGGCGCGTGACAACCCATAAAGGGACCTGGGATTCTGAAGAGGTCCTGGATGCCGCACTGGTTCGAAGAAGATCATCTCATATTCTCGCAACAATGATGGAGTTCTGGTATTACGAAAACTTTCAGATCAAATTTTGTGGTACTACAGATGATATCTGGTATTTTTGCGGCGGTTCCTGGTATGGTGTCAGCCAGCGCCTACCTATAGGAGCAAGTGTCTTCCGTGAATACGACTTCGGGGCTAAGCTTCCTCTATTTGCGATAATCGGGGATAAGTATCCTAAAGAGAAGAGACAAGTCTTTGCTCCTTTGCCTCGTACACTTCAGGAAGCCTCACATCATATATTAAAAAAAATAGAGCAACGGTTTGTCGATCCGTATTTAAATCGAAAATACTCCCTCCCCCATCAGATCGCTGCCTTTGAAGAACGAGACAGCATGCGGGTCGAACTCAGCTATATGATTCCAAAAGACCGATTAACAGAAAATTTTGAAACGG
>VXRD01000005.1 GCA_009838845.1 Gemmatimonadota bacterium
CGGTTTATTCAAAGGGCAGAATCTGGCGGAAGGCGAAGCCGCGCGTGTAATTCGCAATCTCTACAAAAGCGGTCTGTTTTCCGACATCAAAATTTCTATAGATCGAGTGCCAGGCGGTGTAGCCGTTATTATTGATTTGAAAGCCGTACCGCGTTTGGGAGAGGTGGTTTTTAAGGGCAATCGCGCAATAAAGGATAAGACACTAAAACGCGAATTGGAATTGACTAAAGGCCAGTTGATACAGTCGCGAGAAAAAAAGAGAGCGGTCAATAAACTGGTCGCGCTCTATCGGGAAAAAGGCTATTTGCTCGCCTCAGTGGATGTACAAGAAGAGGCGGTTGATGAAGATGGCCGATTGCCACTGACCTTTGAAATTCACGAAGGCGAAAAAGTCAATTTGAAAAAAATCCGTTTTCACGGCAACACGGCACTGACCGGAAAACAACTGCGCAAGCAGATGAAAGAAACCAAACAAGACGGCTGGTGGTTTGGAGGAGGCAAATACAGCGAGGAAACCTATCCCGACGATAGAGAACTGGTTTTGGCCTTTTACCGGCAAAACGGATATCGGGAAGCGGCAATAGTATCCGATAGTTTGTCCTATGGCCCTGTGAAAAAAAATATGTATCTCGATATCACCATCGAAGAAGGGCCACTTTATCGCTTTGGTGCAGTGAGTTGGTCGGGCAATGAAAAAATCACAGATGCGGGTTTTTCTTACTTTATTGTGGTCGATTCAAGTGCGGTTTACAACGAGGAGCGCGTCTTAAAATCGCGAGAGCAGTTGCAAAATGCCTATATGGACATCGGGCATATAGGCGCGCAGATTTTCCCGCAACAAAAACCCATTGAAGGTCACGTCGTCAATGTGCATTTTGACGTGGTCGAAAAAGATCCGTGGACAATTCGCAAAATTTTGATTACGGGCAATACCAAAACCAAAGATCGCGTGATTCGACGCGAGTTGCGCGTGCGCCCGGGCGATACGTTTAGCCGCGCGCTTTTGGAGCGCAGCGTGCGCGAAGTCATGCAACTCAACTTTTTTACCAATGTTTTGCCAGAGCCTATCGCCGTAGAAGAAACATCAGAGATCGACCTCGAGTTCACCATAGAAGAAAAGTCAACGGGCACGGCGTCTATCGGGGCCGGATATAGCGAACGCGACAAGCTGATTGGCACCATTGGATTGCAAATTCCCAATTTTAGAGGCAATGGACAACAACTCGATTTCCAGTGGGAGTTTGGATCGCGCCGCGAAACCTTTAGCATAGGGTTTACCGAACCGTGGTTCCGAAATACCCCCACGAGTATATCTGCGTCGCTATTCCGAAGCACCATACGACTGTCAACTTATGGTGTGGCTGACTTTGATCAGCGCACAGAAGGCGGTGCATTTCGCCTCGGACGCAGGCTGCGCTGGCCCGATTACTCGCGCATTTCCGGAGGATATCGCCTCGAGAAGGTTGCTTTTATCAATTTTTCCGACAGCACAGATGTAAGCAATCCCTTTTACCAAGACAATATAACCAGCAGCATCAGTGCAAACTTGACCCGCGACAGCCGCGATTTGCCGATCTTTCCCACATCGGGCAGCGTGATCTCTTATGCGCCAGCACTCGCCGGTGGATTTTTGGGCGGTAATAGAGATTTTCACAAGCACGATATTGTCACTAGTTTTTACTTTCCCATATTCTGGCGGTTGGCCTTAAATGTGCGGTCGCAATTGGGCTTTGTCGCCAGTTATGGCACCGAACGCGTCCCGTACCAGGAATTGTATCTGCCGGGCGGCGTTGATATTTTTGAAGGCACCATGTTGCGCGGTTATCCCGACCGCTCAATCGGTCCTCGTAATATTGGGGGAGAGCCGATTGGGGGTGTCGCGCAGTTGTTGTTTAACGCAGAGATCAGCATTCCCATTGTGCCCAATCAATTTTATGGTCTCATTTTTGCCGATGCAGGCAACGCCTGGGAAAATCTGGATCGGATCAGCCTGACGGATATGCGTCGGTCGGCTGGTTTTGGCATTCGGATTGTAGCACCTGTGGTGGGTATTATGGGATTTGATTTTGCATGGGGATTTGACCGTCGGCGTGTCGATGGTCAGTCCGTACAGATGATGACGCATTTCCAATTCGGCCCGCAATTTTATTAGCGGTCAGACTCCTCCTGTACCCATGGATGGCGAGGGAGGGCCAAAAGCACTATTCACGGAGGGAATTTTTGATGACACGCTGTCGCCTACTTTATGTCGCGCTATCTCTGGCACTAACTGGAATAGCCAGTACTGCCGGCGCGGAGCTAAAGCTGGGGTATATTGATTCGCAGAAAATTTTGGATCAATACAAGCCCTATCAAGATGCTCTAAGGGAATTTAACCGTTACGAAGAAGAACTCCAGCGCGAGATCAGCACCATGCAAAACGATCTGGCCAAAATGCAGGATACCTATGAACGCCAATCTCTGCTTTTGAGTGACAAACGCAAACAAGAAGAGCAGCAGGCCATTTTGAAAAAACAGCAGGAACTACAGCGGTTTGTGCAAGACGCTACCTCTCCGCAAGGCCGTCTCGCGCGCAAAACCGCGGAATTATCCGAACCCATTATTCAAACGGTGAATGCAGTTATTAAACAAGTGGCAGAAGACGAAGATTTTGATTTTGTGCTCAATTCGACTGCACTGGCCTATGCGAAAGAGGCACACGATTTGACCGACAAGGTCCTCGAAGCACTGGCCAAAGATCTCGAGGCCAGGGCAAAAACCGAGGGACCATAGTAGATCATCTATATACGTTATTTTTTCTTGAAAGTCTCTGATTTACCCCGCGGGGTGATCGGAGACTTTTTAATGTGAACATTGGAGGATGTCGTGACTCTGGACATTAGAGATATTGAAAAAATTCTTCCGCATCGTTATCCTTTTCTCCTAATAGATCGCGTAACCGAGTTGGTCCCCGGCGAGCGGCTGGTCGCGTACAAAAATGTGTCGGCTAATGAGCCGTTTTTCCAGGGGCATTTTCCCGGCAACCCAGTGATGCCGGGCGTGCTCATTATCGAAGCACTGGCTCAGGCCGCTGCAATATTGATGAGTGATGGACAGGAGAGCGATTTGATCCCATTGTTTATGGGCATTGACAAGGCGCGTTTCCGAAGGCAAGTTGTGCCCGGAGATCAACTCCAGCTAAAAGTCGAAGTAGGACAAAAACGCCGCAATGTGTGCAAAGGAATTGGCGAAGCCTCAGTGGATAGCGAAATCGCCGCACAGGCCGAATTGATGGCGATGTTTGCAAAACGCGAGGATCTGTAGCACGAACGCGCATTGGCTTAATAATAAAACAAAAAACTCGGCGTCACATTAAAGGCCGAGTTTTTTGTTTTACCGCACACCTCTCATTTTTTTCTTTCCAAAACTTCCCATTCCTCAAATAAGCGCTCCATTTCCTTTTGGATCTCTTCCTTTTCTCGCGCCAGTTCCTTCAGACGATGCCAGTCGGTGGCGAGGTCTTCCCGCGCCATTTCTGCAGCTATCTGATCGGTCTGGTCCTCGAGTATTGCAATCGCTTCTTCGATTTCCGCTAAGCGGCGTTCCCGTCTTTGCTGCTGCCGCATTGCGCGCTTGCGATTTTCATAGTCGGTTTGCGTTTTGGACGCAGTCTGTACGGTCGGTATTTCTACACCCTGCATCTGGCGCTGATAAGCATCGTAATTGCCATCTACCAGTTGCCACTTTCCTTCGCCAAGCACAATCAGGCGATTGACCAGACGGTTGAGAAAATACCTGTCGTGTGAAACCGCGATCACCGTTCCTGAAAAAGCATCAAGCGCGTTTTCGAGCACATGGCAGGAGGCCATATCCAGATGGTTGGTGGGTTCGTCGAGCACCAGCAGATTGAGGGGTGCGCGCATGAGCTTGGCCAGGGCAACGCGACTTTGTTCTCCCCCACTGAGCGAACCCGTCTCGCGCTCCACATCGTCTCCCGAAAAGAGAAACGCACCCAGAAAATTTCTAATCTCAACTTCTGGAACATTGGGCGTCAGTGACCATATCTCTTCGAGAACGCTCAAATTGGGATTCAGGTCCTGACGGGTTTGCGCGTAATATCCAATCTCGAGGCCTTTGCCCGGAATAACGCGCCCCGCGTCCGGTGCGAGTTGTTCCATAAAAATTTTCAAAAGTACGGATTTGCCCGAACCATTGGGACCTATAATGCCAAGACGCTCGCCCCGCCACAACGTGAGATTGAGATCGAAAAATAGAGGGCAGTTAGGATATCCTTTGGTGAGATTCTCAACCTGTAAGACGCGATCTCCCCCCCGTGTGGTGGTGTTAAATCTGAGCACAATATCGCGTTGTTCCACAACGCGTTCTACGCGGTCGAGTTTTTCGAGTGCTCGGCGTCGGCTCTGTGCCTGTTTGGTCTTTTGTCCGGCGATATTTCGGCGGATATACTCTTCGGTTCGCTCGATATGCGCTCGCTGCGCTCGATAGGCTTTTTGCTGCTGCGCCCGGCGTTGTTCTTTTTCCTCAATATAGAAGGAATAGGTTCCCGAATACTGTTCGACCACACCGCGTTCCAGATCTACAATTTTGGTCACAGTGCGCTCGAGAAAAGTTCTGTCGTGAGAAATTATGACAAAAGCTTTGGCATAATCCGAAAGAAAGTACTCGAGCCATTCTATAGCTTGTAGGTCGAGGTGGTTAGTGGGTTCGTCCAGAAGCAACAGATCGGGTTCTCTTGCGAGCAATTGAGCAAAGGCCAGGCGATTTTTCTGCCCGCCACTGAGCACTCGCGTTGGCAATTTCAGGTCGATTTCGCAAAAACCAAGACCAAATAGAATGGCTTTGGCACTGGCTTCTGTCGCATACCCTCCCATGTGCTCATACTGGTCGCGGAGATGCCCATAATCATTGAGCACAGCATCGGAATTTTCACCTTTAGCCATAATTTTTTCCAGGTCATGGAGGCGATGTTGCAGAGCCAGAATATCGGCAAAAGCATCGAGTGCCGCATCCATAACTGTGCATTCTGGGGCAAATGTGGTTTCCTGTGTCAGAAATCCAATATTGAGACCGCGCTGTCTGTGAATTTGCCCGCGGTCGGGCAGGCTTTCTTCGGTTATGAGCCGAAGCAACGTGGTCTTACCGCACCCATTGGGCCCGACAAGCCCGATGCGGTCCCCTGGATCAATTTGCCAATGAATACCAGTGAGCACATCGTGCGCGCCGAAGGATTTCCAGATATCTTCGAGTTGAATAATCACCTTTTATCGCCCCTCGCGCTATTGAGCACCTGACGCAGATCTTCCGCAGATTGCCGAGCGGCGTCTGCAAAATCGATACCACTGGAAGCGTAGAGGATGCTGCGCGACGAATTGACGAGAATACCGCTGCCTTTTCTGTTCAGACCATTTTGGACAATTGCATTAGCCTGACCGCCTTGCGTCCCGACACCGGGCAAAAGGATGGGGAGGTCAGTGGCAATCGCGCGAATGGTTTTTAAGTCGTTGGGATGTGTTGCACCCACAACGAGACCACAGGGTCCTATTTCCGACCATTTCACAGCTTGTTGTGCGAGCACCTCATACAGCACGCCCTGGTCTGTGTTGAGGCGCAAAATATCAGCCGACCCGGGATTGGATGTGAGGCACAAAAGAAAAGCACAGCCGTTTTGATAAGCCAAAAAGGGGGCAATAGCATCTGTTCCCATCAGAGGGTTGACAGTCACGGCATCAACGCCGAGTTGGCAATATGCCATGTATGCATAGTGTTCTGCTGTATTGCCAATGTCGCCAGCTTTGAAATCGAGTATAATTGGCATGTCGTTGGGAACGGCCTGGATCACGCCTTGAAGAGCCTCCCAGCCCGCTATGCCCTGAGCGCCAAAAAATGCAAAATTGGGTTTATAGGCGCATGCAATATCCCGTGTGGCGGCTATAATTTCTTTTAGAAAAACGAGGGTGGGATTGGATTTCCCTTTGAGATGTTCGGGCAGCTTTGCCGAATCGGGATCGAGCCCCACACATACAAAACTGTTATTGCATTGTACCGTATCGCTGTATTTTTCTGAAAAGGACATTCAATCTCTCCATTAAGCAAATGGCGGACCCCTTGTGGGAATCCGCCGTTACTGAATAACACCACTTCAGCACATGCTTTGGAACAAGCGGGCCTGTAAGCCGAGTTCTGTCGTCTGGTCTCCCAAACGGATGGTCATTTATCTGGGACGCCAGTTACCCGACGCCTCTTGCAGCCTACCCGAGCATAATAGCGAGACGGGCCATCTCTCTGCTCCTATTCGGCCTTGCTCCAAATGGGGTTTACCGTGCCGCGCTCGTCGCCGAGCCGCGCGGTGGGCTCTTACCCCACCGTTTCACCCTTGCCCGTAGCGCAAAAAATCGCGCCCGCTGGCGGTCTGTTCTCTGTGGCACTTTCCATCGGGTCGCCCCGCCTGGGTGTTACCCAGCATTTTGCCCTGTGGAGCTCGGACTTTCCTCATCCCAAAAGGGACGCGACCATCCGGCCCGCTTGTAAAGCGAATCAGCGAATCAGCGAATCGAAGCTCGTAGTGATTTGGGGTGGTTGGGTGGGATTCGTCTATTCGTCTATTCGCGCTTTTTTTATTTTTTCCGCAATGCCCTGATTTGCCAATCGGTCGGCTTCTTTATTTTGCTCTCGGCGCACATGTTTGATCTGAAAACCGTCAAAAATTCTACTCTGCGTTTGGGCAGTTTGATAAAGCGGCAAAAGTCCCCCGCTTTTGACTTTGTACGTCCCATTCATCTGGCGAACAACGAGTTCGCTGTCGGAAAATATTATCACCTGATTGGCTTTGAACTCTGCGGCTATTTCGAGCCCCTTGATCAGTGCGCGATACTCTGCGACATTATTGGTTGCACAGCCAATATATTCACAGTGTTCCGCGATACAATCTCCATCTGCTTCAATGCGAATGCCAATGCCAGCAGGTCCGGGATTGCCCCTGGATGCCCCGTCGATAAATAGGGTCAATTCGGTCAAACTTCAGCCTCTTCATCACTCCATACCAGAAGGCGACCACAGTTTTCGCAGCGCATAATGCTATCGGCACGCCTGACTTCCACCAGACGTTGAGGGGATAATTGGCGATAACAGCCACCACAGGCCCCTTTGCGAACGGGTACAATGGCAACACCTCCTCTGACAACTCTGCGGATGCGATTGTACATGCTTAAAGGACTGCGTTCCACACCGGGTTCAATGGCCGATCGCTTCTTTTCCCAGTCACGCACATTTTTTTCTACGGAATTGAGTTTAACTGTCAATTCGTCAATGCGCCCTTGCCGGTCTTTTTCAATTTCCCGATAGTAATTCTCATCTTCTCGGAGTTTTTCCACAATTTTTTCAACTGTTTCGATGCTTTCCAAAATGGCGGTTTCGTGTTGGTCCTTGCGATCGTGTAGAGTTGCGATTTCGAGTTGCAAGGCATCGTATTCTTTGTTGGTCTTTACTTCATAGAGACGGTCTTGATGTTTTTTCAGATCTTCTTCAATTGCGCTGAGTTCTCTTTCGAGTGCCCGGCGATTTTTTTCGAGTTCTTCACTGCGCTGTTGCTGGGCGTCGAGTTGATCGCGTGCATCTTGCAGTTCACTTTTGAGACTGTTGATTTCTTTGGGGTAATCGATTTGAGATTGGTGTAACGCGTTGATTTCTTTATCTATTTCTTGAAGTTTCAGCAAATTAACCAAACTATCTCTCATGCGCGAGTCTCCTTGTGATCGAGAAAAAAGAAAAGGTGCTACCCTGAACAGGTGCACCTTTCTATGGCCGTTTTTACTACAATTTAAACCTCTTGATCTGTTGACAAGAAGTTTTGGAATGGTGGGCGATACTGGATTTGAACCAGTGACCTCCGGTATGTGAAACCGGCACTCTAACCAACTGAGCTAATCGCCCAATTTCGCAATAATACCGCACAGAACGACCGACCTTTTTTTGATATTTTACAGGAAATTTTGCAATGCATTTTAATTAACAAAAGATAGTTTGGGATGTCAAGCCCGATTCGTGAAATCAGGCCCTTTCGCATCCCCGCATTTACGCACTTTCTTCCAACTGCACAGTATCGGGCCGCTGACCTATTGATGGTGGAGCCATTAAGCGAACCTGTTGTGTCGTCAAATTTTCATAATCATCGACATTGTAATACGTATTTGCCCACGATGAATGTCCGGGGCTGTATTTATACAAAAATGCGCGACGCTCGTGATCAGCTGTCCACGGCATCGTTCCGTGAACCACCGCCTCAGTAAAAATCAACGCATCCCCTGCGTTCACTTCGGGCTGTACCACATAATGGGGTACCCGTTCATACTCCCGCACATCCCGTGGAATACTATTCAAAAAATTGGTCTTGTGCGTGCCGGGAATACAACAAAACCCACCATCGCCTTTGCGTGCAGGTGTCGTAAAAAAGGTTACCACCGTCAACCCGGTTCGAATAACACCATCGCGGTATTTGTACCAATGATCGCCCTCGCGCCCATTATCGCCCCCGTGCAATCGCCCTCGCTGCCCCCCTTTTTGCATAAAAATGCTGTAATCGTGATCAATCCGCACCTTTGATCCCAAAAATGCCAGCAAATAAGGCATAATCTTCGGGTGATCCAGCAAATTTTGAAAAGGTATCCCCCACGTTGAGGGCCGTCCCACACTGCGATATTTGCCATCGATCTGTTTCATCTTCTCATCGGCAATCGCATTCAGTTCATCCACTTCCCCCTCTGAAAGCACATTCTCAATGACAATATAGCCATCTAAATCAAAGACAAATTTCTCTTCAATATCCACCGATAACGGCATGCTTCACTCCTTTTGGATATGAACATAAAACTTGGATTTTACAAAAAAGATAATAGTCTCAATCACCCTCGTCAATGAAGTTCCTTAAAGTGAGGTCCCATGATACAGAATGCTTTGTTCCTTGCCTATGTCGATAAACTGAAGTATTTTTCAGAATACTGAATGAATTGAAATTAAATAAATAAAACAAAAGGAGCATCGATGCAGAAGGATTATTCTGAAGTCAAAGGTCAACTGCGAAGTCAAGAGTGGTTTAACAACCCACACAACATGGGCATGACAGCCGTCTATGTCGAACGCTACATGAACTACGGCTGGACGCGTGAAGAACTCCAATCGGGCAAACCCGTTATCGGCATTGCGCAAACGGGCGGCGACCTCACCCCCTGCAACCGCATTCACGTCGAATTGGTCGATCGCGTCAAAGCCGGTATCCGCGACAACGGCGGCATACCCTTTGAATTTCCCGTACACCCCATTGCAGAACAGGGCAAAAGGCCCACGGCTGCCCTCGACCGCAACCTCGCGTACCTCGGACTGGTCGAAATCCTGCACGGCTATCCCATTGACGGCGTCGTCCTCACCACAGGATGCGACAAAACGACACCCGCCTGCATCATGGCCGCCTGCACCATGAACCTCCCCTCCATCGTCCTGTCTGGTGGTCCCATGCTCGATGGGCACTGGCGCGGTCGTCTGGCCGGATCGGGCACGGTTGTCTGGGAAGCCCGCGAACGCTACGCAGCTGGTGAAATCGACTACGACGGATTCATGGATATCGTCACATCATCCTCGCCCAGTGTGGGCCATTGCAACACAATGGGAACCGCCTTATCCATGAACGCATTGGCCGAAGCACTTGGACTATCGCTTACCGGATGTGCGGCCATCCCCGCACCCTATCGCGCCCGCAAGCAAATGGCCTATCGCACTGGCCTGCGCATCGTCGATATGGTCAAAGAAGATCTCATCCCCGACAAGGTCCTCACACCAGAGGCCTTCCAAAACGCCATTGTCGTCAACTCTGCGCTCGGCGGTTCAACCAACGCGCCGGTTCACATCACCGCCATAGCGCGACACATCGGACTGGAACTGCCAGCAAAAGACTGGCAAACCCATGGTCACCACATTCCCCTCCTCGTCAACTGCCAGCCCGCAGGCGAATACCTCGGCGAAGCCTTTTACCGCGCTGGTGGCGTGCCCGCCGTCATGGCCGAACTCGTCAAAGCCGGCAAACTCCACACCCACTGCCAGACCGTCACCGGCAAAACCATAGGCGAAAATCTCAAAGACATCGCCATTGAAGACGAGCGCGTCATCAAGCCCTATGACCAACCCTTGAAAGAAAACGCCGGATTCATTGTACTCAGCGGCAACCTCTTTGAAGCGGGCTTGCTCAAAACCTCCGTAATTGGCGACGACTTTCGCAAAAAATATCTCCAGCGCGCAGGCGATGAAAACGCCTGGGAAGGCACAGCTGTGGTCTTCGATGGTCCCGAAGATTATCACCACCGCATCAACGATCCCGATTTGCCCATCGACGGAAATTCCATGCTCTTCGTGCGCTATTGCGGACCCGTGGGCTATCCCGGCTCGGCCGAAGTCGTCAACATGCTCCCACCCGACCGCCTCGTGCAGACGGGCATTTCCGAACTGCCCTGCATCGGCGATGGACGTCAAAGCGGCACTTCTGCCAGCCCGTCCATACTCAACGCCTCGCCCGAAGCCACAGTGGGCGGTGGCCTTGCCTTTCTCAAGACGGGTGACCGCGTGCGCATTGACCTCAACACCTGCACGGCTAATGTCCTCGTCAGCGACCGAGAACTCGCCCAACGCAAAAAGGACTGGAAACAACCCGATCTGGTTCACCAGACACCCTGGCAGGAAATCTATCGCCAAAATGTGGGACAACTCGCCGATGGCGCGTGTATGGAACTGGCCGTCAAATACCAGAATGTGCGCGACAACACCCCTCGCCATTCGCATTAAACCTACTGCATCGTGATATTTCCGACCCCCGAAGAATATACCGTCCTCATACTATCGCTTAAAGTAGGCCTGCTCTGCGTGGTTATAAGCCTGCCCTTTGCCGTATTGTTGGGATGGGTGCTGGCACGCAAAAACTTTCGGGGCAAGCTCATCCTCGACGGTCTGTGTCACCTGCCCCTTGTATTGCCGCCTGTCGTTGTCGGGTATCTGCTCCTTCTCCTGTTGGGACGCAGAGGTTTTCTGGGTCAAATTTTGAGCGACTGGTTTGGATTGCAAATCGCATTTACCTGGCGAGGTGCTGTATTAGCCGCTGCTGTAGTGGGTTTTCCACTCATGTTAAGAGCTGTTCGCCTCGCCATCGAAAGTGTTGACCCCCGCCTTGAGCGCGCTGCTCGCACCCTGGGAGCCAATCCGCTCCGCGCCTTTTTCTCCATAACGCTGCGCCTGGCCACCCCGGGCGTACTCGTTGGCTCCCTCCTCACATTTGCCCGCAGCCTTGGCGAATTTGGCGCCACCATCACCTTTGTTTCCAATATTGCCGGCGAAACCCGCACACTCCCACTCGCCATTTTCACGTACATCAACCAGCCCGATGGCGAAGCCGCTGCCGCACGCCTCGTCTTACTCTCCATCATCCTATCCCTGGGCGCACTCATCGCCAGTGAGACTATCGCCCGCAAAATGAAAAATTAAAACATCATGCTCACCCTTTGTGTACACAGGCAACTCGCCGAATTTACCCTCGAAATCAATGTGACGTGTGCCTATCCCGTCACCGCGGTATTTGGACCTTCGGGATCTGGCAAAACCACCCTCTTGAATCTCATAAGCGGCCTGATGCGACCAGATAGCGGTCAAATCAGCATTGATGACACCATTTTATTTCACGCTAAAAAAGGCATTGACCTGCCACCGGAAAAGCGACGTATAGGCCACGTATTTCAAGACGATTTGCTCTTTCCACACCTGACTGTGCGCCAAAATCTCCTGTACGGATATCAATTTCTCGCGCCATCAGAACGCAAATTTCATCCCGACACCATTATCGACCTGCTCGAACTAAACCCCCTGCTCGACCGCCTCCCAGATCTCCTCTCTGGCGGTGAACGTCAGCGCGTCGCTCTGGGGCGAGCCATCCTGACCTCTCCCAGACTGCTCATCATGGATGAACCTCTGACCGCGCTCGATCAAGAGCTCAAAAACCGCATCATGCCCTATCTGCGCCACATTCGCACGGATTTGGGCATCCCCATGCTCTACGTCAGCCACGCAATTGGTGAAATTCTGCAACTCACCGGACAGGTCATTGTGCTCAATCGCGGACAAGTACTCGCGCATGGAGACTTCTTTTCTATCGCTCACCAGCCCAAAATTCTGCCCCTGCTCGAAGCGCATGGTTTTGAAAATGCCCTGCCCGTTGAAGTCATCGCATCCAATCGCGTGCAATACAACAACCAAATCCTCCATATCCCCCCCTGTGACCGCAGACCGGGCACACATATCTTTATAGGCATCCGGGCAAACGACATCATTTTGTGCCAACAACGACCTGCGGGTTTAAGCATTCGCAACGCCCTCTCTGGAAGGATTCTCGACATCGTTGAAACGCATGGGCGACGCCTCGTGTACATCAATGTAGGCAAACGCCTCGCCGCCGAAGTCACGTCCGAAGCGATAGAGGAATTGGCTTTAAAAATCGGCGATCCCGTAATTTGCCTGATAAAAACACACGCCATTCGCATAGGCCCAGATGTCTCTTGAGGCCTGCGCCATCTCCAAAAAAAATAAAATTTCTGAAACCCATTCACAACCTGCACTGTCTATTTATGTGACATTGGGTAACTATTTTCTTACTTTTCGTTCCAAAGTGCATCCAAAGGTATGTAACAGTGAAGATGAAATTTGTAAAAAATTCCGATTTCTTCCTTGACGTATCGGAGTTCTCTAACTATCTTTTCAAAGCTGAACAGTATTGTTGCAATTCACCAACCTCAATCAGGGAATCCATCGTGTATATCCGTAAACCCGCACCACAGGGCTGAGTCTCCTGGAACGACATCCCGGTAACACCTTTACACAAGAGATTTTCGTGTTCAATCTCGCCATTGTTGCCTTTAACAGTCCTATCCAGGATAGCTCGCAATTTGAATTGCACGCGCTCTTATTGCGCCTGGGGAGGACCATATGGCTTGTTGAATGCATCACAAAGACACTGCCATCCTCCCGGATGGCTTTTTTAATGGCCACAGCGCAAAACGAGACGCGGTGGCCCTTTTTTTCACAGGAGGTACTATGATTATTTGACAAACGATTGGTAAACAAATATCTGGCTCACCATTTCTCCCCCTTCACCAGAGAAAGGAGATCTGATATGATGTCAGTACAAATAGAAAGGCCCTCACGCGAGTCTTTGGCGGGACGACGTGAGGACCCCAGATCACACCGACAAGTACATGCGGTGTTCCGCATAATTTAGGACAAATTTCCGATAACTGCAAATGGAATCATAAACTTGTGGAGAAATTAGATGCAAACATGGAAGGATGTATTCCGCAGAAAAGAGGAATTGCAAAATCTGAAAAACATCGGATTCTGCTTTCTGATTGTCGTTATCCTCATCACGGGTTCTTATGCCCTGACGGGGTTGCGCGACATTTTTCAAGTCTCGCTTGCGGAGCCTACCGAGTGGGAAATCACCGCAACGCCTGACGATATTGACGAATAAACGACCATTCCGCAGAGAAATTGATAACCATTCACCAGAGGATTAACCATGCAGTACGCAGAAGAGCGGGATCTGGTGCGCCGCACATTAAATGGCGATGCCGGGGCTTTCAACAGCCTTTACAAACGCCATCACGCCCGAATTCTCGCCACACTAATTGGACGAACCAGAAATCGACACGATGCTGAAGATTTGATGCAAGTGACTTTCTTGCGCGCCTATCGCGGTTTGTCCGGGTTCCGCGGGGAGGCTGCGTTTTCAACCTGGCTGATGCAAATTGCCCTGAATGTGTGTACCACGCACATGCGATCCAAACAAGCCCGTCGATCGTGGCAACAAACCATTGAAGATCCACAACTCGGTTATCGAGATACATGGGAGCCGGCCAATACAGAGCGTCCCGACGATGCATTGTCTCGAAAAGAATGCCGCGAGATGCTCGAAGAGAGCATAGAAGAACTGCCGCAGCGATATCGCCATGCCGTGCGATTGCGCTATGTACAGGATCGATCTTATGCAGAAATTGCCAGAGAACTCGGCGTGCCGATGGGCACCCTGAAAACCTGGCTTCATCGCGCGCGACACCAGTTGCAAGAATCTCTTAATGACACGGAACTTGCGGCAATGTAAAACGTCTTACAACGTGTTAGCGCAATAGCTGTTAAATTCTTACAATCGAAGGAGAAATACATTTTATGCACTGCGACATTTGCGGGCGCGAAAACGCGCACATCCACAAAATCGACCGCATGTATGGCAAGGGGAAACACACCGTCACCATTCGCAATATTCCCCTTGCGATATGTTCGACCTGTGATGAACGCTATTTTGCGCCTCGCATACCCGACAAAGCCGAGCAACTGAGTCCAGCACTTCACAAACACTCAGAATCTGCCTGTCTTGTATAGACAAGCAACTTAAAAAAAAGCCGCCGATAGATGTACCGGCGGCTTTTTTGTGTTCGTTTTCGGACACCACTGTATCAAACTGATTTTAACATCACCGAGGCCAACACGCCGTACAATCTGTCGTAAGCCGGCGTCGGGGTGTA
>VXRD01000006.1 GCA_009838845.1 Gemmatimonadota bacterium
AATCTGCCGGAACGGGCTTAACAACAATCGAGTCAACCCCAAATCCCTCCAGTTGCTGGGGATTCAGTGGGGCTTGTCTGTACTGCAGGATATAAGACGCACCGCCCTGTATCAGATTCACAGTCAAAATATCGCCCTCTTTGCTGAAATCCACATCAGACGCCGTCACATAAGTCAGGCTCGTGCCATCTTGTGAACCACCTCGCAGTTCGCCATTGAGTACGGGCAAGCCATTCTGAATCACATATCCCGCACGTCTGTTGAAGAATCGGGATTCATCGTCATGCGTGGAAAACCCAAGCGGCCTGGCAAACGTGATCTCCACCAGACCCTGTTCGATGATCACGCCATTTTCGATCAAAGGATCATGCACGCCATCGGCATGCTCATGGCCAGATGGTGCACGGTGGCGAGGGCTGCTACGCTCCAGAACAGGGAACCACTGGATGTCCAGTGTAGCCGGAATACTCGGGAATGGCGCTTCGGCATCCATCCACGTGCCATTGAGGTGAGCATCAGCCAACGACCATGTGCCAGAATACGGCGGGTCATGGGGAGCCAGTTCTGCAACCACATCAGCAGGGGGTTCATAAATGCCATAGCGTATGCCATTACCGTCCTCCACGAACATCATCATGCGATGGGGGCGAGGATCTTCCCAGGGCCATGGACTCTGGAAACAGATGGCTGTTCGGTTGTTGCGATTTTGAAACGAGCGATTGTCTGGCCTCTGATTGTTTGGGATGTTAATGCGAACGCGCCCATTACCCAGCACCCTCACACGGCTATCCTCATCGGCTCCGGGCAGCAAGCGCAACAGCCTGTTAGGCTCGTTCAATGCATCAGACGCCTCATTCAGCGGAAACGGGCTCGTGTAGTTGTTGCGTATATCATTGGGGAATTCACCGGCCAGCGGCAACCTGGGACCGCTCTGCCAAATATAAAACGAACCGAATGATAGCCTGGAACGCTCTCGATGATTGCGAGCAAATTCAACGCGAAGTTGATCCCGCGTGGCCCGTGATGTACGCCAATAATGCCGCACGGTTTTTTCATACGTCACAGAAGCCATTGGCGGTGCTGCAAGCGGTGGATTGTACACAAATACCACCGTGCCATAATCCGATGCCGCTGCTGTAAAAATGATATGCCGGGGCGTACCCTGAGGCGGATCGCCGACATCTATGGCACTACCCCCACTCGTCCCTGAAATCAGCCGATAGCTGCCGCGCCACTCCTCGGCAGGCTCAGTCGGGATATCGCGAGTACATCCCGCTGTACCCAACACGCCAATGAGACAAAATAATAAAAATTTACGCATTTTGTGATTCCTCCTGTCGGCGGGCGACCACGAAGGTCGCCCCTACAAGCGTCGGGACGGCACAGGGGCCGTCCCCTACAGGCGGGCACGGAGACACCGCCCCTACTAGAACGTTCCCGAAAGCGTCAAACGCAACGGTCGCTCTCTAATTGCACCGCCGATATCGCTATACGAAACATCCACACTTATCTCGCGCTCTTCGCTCACATTGAGATTTATACCCGCCCCCACGCTCCAGGTCTCCACATCGTACCTGAACTTATAACCGGCGCGGAGTGCCAGCATATTTTGTATCCACAACTCACCGCCAATGTGATCGCGCTCACCATAGTCGCGGAAAAACACATGCTCATAAGCAGTCGTCAGATAAAGCGGATCGCCCTGCTTGCCAAGCAATTCCATTGCAATGGCCAGATTGTAGTAAAACGGCAGGCGATAATCCTCGGTCAGCACTTCTTTATTCCCACCCAGGTTGCTCATGGTCATGCCCACGCGCAGACTCTTGAAACCCGTGTAAAAGAGCGTACCAACATCAAATGTCGTGGAACTCACATTGACAATGTGAATCTGAGACCGCACATAGCGCAGGCGGAAACCCATCGAAAACTTATCGGTCAGTTGCTTGGCAAAAGACGCCGCAACGGAAAAATCGCCGAGCTTGATGTTCCGCCCCGTGCCATTGGGTTGCAAGGGCGTGGTCTCTTCTACATCGGGATAGTTAAACGAGCGAAAAGCGACACCCACAACGCCTACGGGAATGCGATAGGCAAAACCCGCAGCCCCCATCTTGGTGCCCACCAGCCACTCGTTATAAGAGGCCAGATATGCCATATTGTCGATATGCACCAGCCCGGCTGCATTCTGGAATATCGAGTGAATATCTCGCGACGTGCCCACATTGGCGTCGGCCATACCCGCCAGGCGCGCAGACGCCGAAATCTTCAAAAGCGCGAAGCCACTGCGCGCAATGCGGTTGCCCTTATCGCCTTCCGAGCGATAATGCGGTTCTGTCAATACGGGCGGCAGATTCTGAAGGCTTGTCTCTTGTTGAGCCATGGCACTTTGAGGGCTGAGAAAAAGCGCGATAGCTGCTATCCAGATCAAATGTTTCATAATTTGCTCCTCAATAATGACCAATGATCAATTGACAATCACAAACAGACCCTTCTGGATCTGCCCCAAACTCTCGGGATGGTGCGATTCAATCGCCCAGATGTACGTACCGGCATTGAGACGACCGCGCGTATTGGCATTCAAACCCACCGTGTGCGTATCCCACTCGATCTCGCCGCGCGCCACAGGGCGCCCCCGCTGCGGATCGAGTGTATCAAAGGTATCACGCCAGGCCAGATCACCCGTTAGCGTGTAAATGTACAGCGTACACCTGCTCGGCACATTGATCCACCGGATGCGAGGTGCCCCATAGCTGTGTTCATCCCTGCCCTGTACCCAGGGATTGGGCACCACCCTGATCGGCAGCGACATGGACTCATTTTCATGGTTGAGCAATGCAGAGGTCAAACGCGGCACAATGCCATTGGGGTGCCACCGATACTGATTGCGCTCATCCGAGTGTCCGGTTTCCAAACCCTGCTCATCAAACGCGCGCACAGAATAGTGGTAAATAAAACCGAGATCGGGTTCTGAATCAGTAAACCTGTAGGTGCCCCAGCGGAAAGGACCATCAATCTCAATACTGTGAGGTTCCTCCAGACCTTCTGCCCAGGGTTGATTGTCAAAAGAAGCACCTGGGGGTGCATCTGAGGGTAACTGTCGTTCGCCTTCGGGTCCCACAGCCTTGGGAATCGTCGCCAGCAATTCCCAGGGCCCAACCCGCATAAAATCAGAGCGATAGACCCGATAACCCAGCACATCGGGACGACCCAGATCTGGATCGATCGCCGTATCGGCAACGCCCGACCAGTCCACTTCGATATGTCCATCTAAGTTCGTCAGCGCATTGACCTTCACATCGGGCGGCTGGTTAAGCCCGTCAAAGCCCAGATCATACAGCTTTTGCGCTTCATTGCCGTGTGCATAGATCGCTTCGAGACCCAGTTCCAATTCGTTGACCTGGCCCTGCTGCTGCCAGTTCCACTCGTAGGGACGCGCGTAATTCGCGGTATCCATGCGATATTTGGCTGAATTGGACCCCATCCCCGCCACATAGGCGATCACGACTTTGGCCTTGTCGCCGGGACCCAGGGTATAGGGACCGTAAACCTGTGCATCGATCCACGCACCCAATTCCTCATTGTCGTGGTGCTGCACCATGCGGTCTGTATCATTTTCCCCGAGCACACCGGCAGCATCGCTGTAGATGTCAAACAACTGATTCTCGCCGTGCGTACCCCCATGCGGATCATCGCCTAATGCCGAAGAATACATGCGCCACCTGAACACGGTGTGGGGCTGTGGACCTTGCGGCTTCACATAACCGCCTTTTCGATCCAGTGCATTGTAGGGATGGTCAGATGTGCCCGTTGCAATCGGCATCATCCCGATATACTGCGGAGAGAGCAATGTGCCATCTTTAATATTGGACGATGACACATACTGATGCTGTGCGCGGGATCGGGTATAAGGCTCCCCGTAGTCATTCCACAGGCGGGCAACGGCATCGCCATCATATACATAAGTCAGATGCATGGGCGCGCCCTTGTAGTTGTAGGCATATTCCGGATGATCGTAATTATCCGCCTGTGTATAGCGCCAGTAGTCATCTTGCGTCGAGGGCTGAATGAGCCTCCACGCCGCCGAGTTTGAACCGCCAGCCGGCACCCACTCAGAACCGGTCTGGTTGGGGACAAATCCGTTCTTGACCACGATATAGACTTCGTCGAGTTGTTTGGGATATCCGGCATTTGCCTTGCCATCGCCATCTGTATCGCCATTATTCCAGAACTCGATCTCCGTGAGCAAAAAGTCATCGTAATCACCCGTGGTCATAATCGAAGACTGCTTGCCTTTGGGAGTTGGCACGGGGATCATCACGTCGTTATCCGTGCCCGGCGCGGAATACGCATGGATCATCCGCTTCACCGTAATGCCCGAAGCCTGTGCCCAGCCCGTCACCATTGTATTCTCACTGAACAACTCGGGAGATAAACGCGGATCATTGGGCTTGACGCCATTTGACCGCATCTGATTCAACCCGGCGCGCACCCTTTTGTAGGACGACACCAGCATCTCCTTAAACGCCTCTTTGTTCAGGGGATAAAACCCATAGCCCCAGTTGTAATAATCCATTGGCTCCACTTTGTCGGGACCAGGTGGAAAACGGTATTGTCCCAAACCACCAAACCCCGTAGCGGGACCATACTGGAATGCCACAGCCTCGCCATTCACAAAATGGGACTTGATCTTCATATTTCTCATGCGGGGCCAGTACCGTGCGGCACTCTGTCCATAATTGAACAAATTAAATGGTCCCCCGCGCCATACAGACCGCCAGATCGACGCAATGCTTTCGATATTATTGCGCGGATTGTGCTGGATCGGAAAAATATCTGCGGACGGCTGGCGGGGACCCCCCTGAGATACAAATTTGCGTCCATCGTCTGTGCGCGCCATCACCCACATGCCATTGCCCCGCGAATTGTCTGGCCGATTCACGCGGTTCACAAGGCCCGCCCGATAGGTCGATATCCACCGCCCGGGATAAGACATGCCCACTTCGACGCCAAAGGTGCTGCCACCATCCAGCGAGTGCCCCAGTGTGCCATTGTTGCGCATCGACAACCAGAGTTTTCCGCGGTTGGTCGTGCGGCGGCGCGTACGTTGCTGCGCTTCGGCATCGATAATCATATACAATTCCGATGCACCCCAAAACACCACAAAGGCGAGCAACACCCGCGTAACACTTTTGAATATCCGTTGCATAAGCTAACTCCTTATTAAATAGCGGTCAGCAATCGGCTTTTCCGCTGACTGCTGACCGCTGAAAGCTAAGCTCTAAAATCTCGCTCTCAAACCAAAGTGAAACTCGCGAGGTGAATCCTGCTGGCGCAGATAATCACCCACATCGCCATAAGTGATATATTCGGGATTGTCCGGCAATGGCGTGTAAATCACACCCCATTCCACGTATTCAGCTCCCACTTCCACCAGCTGATTATCCACGCGATAGCTGATGTGCGGGTCTTTCTGATTGAACAGATTAAAGGCTTCGAAGAAAGCCGTCACGCTCGCGCGCCTGTTAAATCTAAATGTCTTCTCAAAATTGATATCTGTGCGCGTGTGAATCGGGCCATTGTAGAACCCTTCGCCGCCTCTTCCCGGCGGTGAATAGAAAAACCTGCGCCCCGTGAACAGGCGATACACCGCATTCAGACGCAGATTTTCAAACGGGTGGAAACCCACAAACCGCGGACCAAATTTTCCGGGCGACGAAAACATAAAGGTCACCGTGCCGAAATTGGTGCGGTTCAAATTGGCGGGACGAAACTCCTGAGACTGGTTGTTGCGCTGTAACCAGGTTGCGGCACCTTTGCCATCCCAGTTGATCAGGCTGTTTTCTTCATCCAGCGACCAGTTATTCACTCCTGTCCCCATTTCGAGTAGCTCAACCCGGTTGATCGCCTGGTTGCCAAAAGCCCGTGCCCGCTCAAAGCGCGTAATACCATCCATGGCTCGCGGGAACTCTTCGCCCGTATCGCTGCCATTGACGATACCGAGACCGGCAACACCATCGCCAACAAAATCGCCATCGCCATTGGAATCGTGTGTCCACTCATACCAGTAATGCGTCAAAAAGTTGCCATCGTTGTCGATATAGCCGGCATAATTGCCAAAGTTCGACGGATTCTTGGTCGCCAGTCTGTCTGGAGAAATATAGTGATTGCCGCGAACGCCCGAGTTGCCATTTTCGACCCACTGCACATTGTAGGCAATCGTGAACGCCGTCATGTAGTTGAATTTCTTTTTGACCGACAACTCAAAGCCGCGCGTGTCCCGGTTATTCGTCTGACCCGATGCCCGCACGGTTCGGTTGTGCTGCAAACCCTGCTCCTGAATCCCGTAACCACCACCGCTGCGGCGGAAGACCTGTTGCTTGTAATACGCCGTCAAACCCGCCGTGTAATCCGTGATGAAGTTCCAGTCTGCACCCACTTCAAAACTCGTGGTCACCAGCGGCTTGATCTTCGGCCAACCCCACTGTCCTGCATCCACAACATCCAGTGAGTTGTTTACCTCAGACGGGTCAATCCGACCATTCTGGTTCAAATCCAGAAACTCCTCTTCGGTGCGGTAGCTGTGAGAGAAGATCCACCAGAATTGTTCGATCTGTTCAAACTTGCCAAAGGTGAAGTGCATCGCACTGCTTTCCGTAATCGGATGGGATACACCCACGCGCGGCGAAAAGACCTGGATTGCTTGCGGGCGATAGGTCGGAATATTCTCGACCTTTGTCGGATCGTGATATCTGTAAAACGGAATAAAATGTTCTGCCTGTGGCATCTCGGTATTCGGGCTCCAGCGCAAGCCGCGCAATCCCACATTCACCACAATCCCTTCAAACTCCATTTTGTCCTGGAAATACACGGCATACTGGCGCGGCACTATACCGACCTCGGGATTGTTGAACTGGCTGTAATACTGCTCAACCAGGCCCCTGAAGTCGTTTTTGTTGCGAGAGAAACCCCAGTTGTCGTAGAACAAAAAGTCAATGCCCGCTTTGATGAAGTGTCCCTTGGTCACCTGGCTCGAATAATCGACCTTGAGCTGATAGCGGTCGCGCTTTGAATTTGTCCAGTTCACCACCGGGCGGCCAACGTAATACCAGCCAGAGTCATTGCCAATGCCCGGCTCGACATAAGGCTGGTCTGTATTGAATGGCACTTCCGTATTTACTTCAGATGTGCGTGAATACGAGAACCGAATTTCGTAAAAGGTGCGCGCCGACAGCGTATGCGTCAAAGACGCGTAATTCAGAAAATCGCGCGTGCGCCGCTTGCCCGCTCCCGAGTATTCGGAAGGCACAAAGAGATTGCGACCAGAAGAGTTCATATTCTTGCGCGCACCCTGTTCAATGCGCCGAATAACGCCCGCATTGTACCGAGAACGCTGATTGAACAGAGAACCGTAGTTAAATTTGACGTTATTACCCGGGCGATACGTCAGCTTGAAATTCGTGCGGTTGTTTGGCAGTGATACTGCCGTAGGCGCGGGAAAAGCCGACGGATTGCGATTTGCCGAAGACGTCACCGTGAAGCCAATTCTTCTCATAATTGGACCGCCCAGCATTGCTTCGGCGCGGCCACCCCACACACCCGTGTAATCCTGACGCTCGTGAACCTTGCGCTGAACATCGTCGGCGGCAAACTGAGGATCCCTTATCTCTCCCGTCTGATTGTCGTGCCCCAATATCCCATCGGGACCGGGGTACCACGCCTGCAAGTTTTCCCACTCGGGATTGCCCCACTGCATCCTGCCGCGATGCACGGGCGCTTCATACACATTTGCCCCCCAGTGCTTTTGTCCAGGCGGCGTAATGCGATATTCGCCCCTGCCCGTGTACCTCTGACCACCTTCTTTGGTCACCACGGAGACGACAGAACCCGCATTGCCATACTCCGCATTCATCCCACCAGTCAACACTGTTAGTTCCTGCACGGCACTCGTGTTCACGCCCTGAAAGCGCGTAAATCCGGCGCGCGCATCGTTGTTCACCACGCGCACCCCATCGACCATATACGCCGTCTCCCAGAAGTTGCCACCGCGAACACTCTCCGCCTCGTCGGGGGTCACGCCCGCCTGCAACTCCACAAAATCCGACATCTCGCGCACAATTGGCAAAGACTCGATTTCTTCTGCCGTAATGACTGCTTTGCTCTCCGTTTTGTCGTGCTCCACTGGTGGACGCTCTGCAACGACGATCATCTCGTCCAATTCGAGCGTTTCCTCCTGCATCTGGAAGTTCACCGTCGTGGTATGGTCAACATTGACCACCACACCCTGGCGAATAGATTTTGTGTACCCCATCATCACCGTTTCAATATCATAGGTTCCCGGAGGAATATTGATGATGAAGTATTCGCCCTCCCCATCGGTGATCCCGGCGCGTTTCACGCCATCGATATCGATCACCACATTGGCACCGGGCAACGGATCACCTGTAGCCTCAGTGACCCGCCCACTGATTTTACCCGTTGTGGCCGCTTCTGCCAATCCGGTACTGATCGCCAGCGCGACCAGCAGACCCAGACAACACAATAATCGCTTACTCATGTACGACCCTCCATAAAAAATGGTGAGTGGGATCATCCAGTTCTCCACGCCCTCCCGTGTGAAAAACTGAATCTCTGTTTTACTCGAAATAATATTTAAAACTCACGCCAGCATCCACTGTCCCTATCGGAAACGCCTTGTGCATTCCCCAGGCAGTCAATGGATTGACCTCGCCAAAAACGAGATTGTAGCGCACGCGAAAATCAAGCCCATAAGAAGACCCCAGCGATCCCTCAAAACCCGCACTCACGGGAATCGTCCACGCTGTGCGCGTATCCTCTGTGGGTTCCTTCCCATACAATAACACCTGGCCATTGACAATCAGACCAATGCTTTTCTTTTGCGCTTCGGTCATAGCCGAAGCATCTAAGTCCGGACTGCCGGGATACACCAGCAGAACTCGCACGCCGCCGCGATCCACCTCTTCTGGAATATTGGGATTGGTTGGGATAATCAACCCGTGCTTCACCCTGTGGCTATAATCGTAAAACCCAAGGCCCAAACCCAGATAAGGCGACCACTTCCGGTCGGACATTGTCTCGGCATTTTCCCTGAAGAACCACAGCCAGTTTGAGGCCACGCTATTCCAGGTCATCTCCGAATCCGCATCGGGACTTGGAACTTGACGACCTCTATATTCAAACGTGCGCCCGGGGAGATTTGAATTGCGAAACTTCGAGTAGTGATATTCCACCTCTGTGGTCAAACGCGGAGAAACCACATAACTCACATTCAAACCGTACTTCAAATCACCAGCGTACCAACCGCTCAAAGAAGCCGTCGGCTGGTGATAGCTCAGCAATCCGCCAATAGCCCACAGGTCCGCATCGCGGGCATCAACGGAAGATACAGCAAATAAGAAAACCCCGGCATACAAAGCTAGAAATCTTTTCAAAAGTGCCTCCTTTGGTTTGGGGTGAGCAAAAAGAGAGGATAGTATAATGCCGAATAATCGGCAAGACAAGCGTTTTTTAAAGCACATGGCAAGCCCAATCAGGCTTCCGGAAAAGCATTCAAAACCGTGTTGAAAATCGAGAATCTTTTTGAATTTTTTGTACGAAATTACATATATTTAATTTTAAAACAATAATTTATGAAAATTATAG
>VXRD01000007.1 GCA_009838845.1 Gemmatimonadota bacterium
GCTCTCTCCTGACCCGTGCTCACATCCCACAGCTTCACTGTGTTATCATCTGACCCGGAGGCCAACAGCGTCCCATCGGGTGAAAATGACACCGATCTGATAGAACTCGTCGTGGGTATCAACGCGCGCTCACGAGACGTCGCCACATCATAAAGCCAGATGCCGATGTCACTTGCCACAGCGAGATATTGACCATCTGGCGAGAATGCTATCGGCCTGTCGATTCCCCCAAGTGTTCCTTTTCCCAGACGTGCGATTACACCATTGGGGACATGCCACGTCCGATAATGACCCTCCAGGTTCAGCACGTCGTCAGACAGCGTTCCTGCGCTGCGGCTGTCCTGTATAAATAGAACCAGTAAGAATATGAGGTTGAATAATAGGATCTTTTTCATCTGCGAATTCTCCTTTATTGTTCGCGGCGGGATCTATCAGAGAGTTGCCAATCACAATTCCCATCTTAATATAAGAAGCAAGCCCTGCTGATAGTAAGTCCTCAGAAAAGTATAGTTTGTTCTTAAGATGTCAACCCCGCAAATTTGTCCCAGTTTCCGTTTTTTTCACTGATGTTACACATCTGCACAAGATAACGGGCCTGTCATTTTTAGCGCAGCGGAGTCGAAAAATCTACTACTGACGCAGGTGAAACAGATGCTTCGGCTCCGTTTCACTCCGCTCAGCATGACGCCCTTTCATTAAATTTAAAACAGCTTCTTAGAGGTGAATATGCGCCCTGAGTTTTTGGGCAGGAATAGCACCTTCGCGCAGGAGAATTGCGCGGTCAGTAGAAACATCGACAAGCGTGGAAGGGAGAGTACTGCCGGAAGGCCCACCGTCGAGAATGAGATCCAGATGCTCGCCTAGCGCATTTTCCACCTCATAAGCCGAACGCGCCGGAGGCTCTGTAGAACGATTGGCACTCGTACTCGTGAGGGGACCACCAAGTGCAGTGAGCAATTGGGTGGCAATGGGCGAACTCGAATGGCGGAGAGCCACCGTATCGCGTCCGCCGAGCAAGGCGGGAGAAAGATTGCGATTGGCGCGAAAAATAAGGGTAAGCGGTCCTGGCCAAAATGCCTCGATAAGTATTTGAGCTGTCGGAGATACAGTGCGGACAAGCGTTGAAAAATCATCTGCACCGCGAATCAAGAGAATAATCCCCTTATCCTCCGCACGTCCTTTGGCAGTGAAAATTTTCTGAATAGCCTCAGCATTATAGGGATCTGCCCCCAGACCATACACAGTCTCGGTCGGATAGGCAATCAGGCCGCCGTTTTTAATAATATCGGCAGCCTGATTGATATTTTGAAGAGTTGGCAGTGCGATCATGGCATCTCACTTCACACTTCTCACTTCATAAACCCTGGCAAAGTGCAGAAAATCGCCGAAACCAACCCGACCATCGGCATTGAGATCAAAGCGCATATCCGCAGAGTCAAAAGCGTTGACAAAGATCCGAAAATCATTGAAATCAATCCGACCATCGGCATTGAAATCAAAGGTTTTTTCCCGCGGAACAGCAGGCAATGCAAAAGCCATATCAAATAGAACAGACAGTTCTCGTATTCTGTGATTTGCCGCATCCGCAATTAACAGGGTGCCCGTTGGACTAAGAGCCAAGCCATGCGGGGCATTGAGACTTATGGCGAGAGCGCCGCCTTCTTCGAAATCGAGTTGCCCCACTTCCGTGCCCGCGACAGTCTGGATCAGACCGCTGTCCAAATCGAGCAAGCGAATGCGGTGATTATTCGTATCGGCAATAAAAAGATATCCCCGTTCATCAACGGCAATGCCCTGTGGAGCATTGAGTTGCGCCTGCGTGCCCGCACCGCCATCGCCTGCAAATCCGTTCTGTCCCATTCCCGCAATAGTCGCAATAACACCGCGGGCATCGACTTTGCGGATGCGGTGATTATCCGTATCGGCGATATAGATATTCCCACGCGAGTCAATGGCAATCGCACTGGGGCGATTTAGGCGCGCCTGTGTGCCCACCCCGCCATCGCCAAAAAATGCGCCCTGATCGGGGTCGCCGCTACCCACAACCGTCGTGATAATGCCATTGGCATCGACTTTGCGAATGCGGTGATTATCCGTATCCGCGATATAGACATTCCCACGCGAGTCAATGGCAAGCCCTGCGGGACTTCTTAAATTGGCGTCCAAAGCACGCCCCCCATCGCCTCCAAACTGACCGATGCCGATTCCGGCAAAGGCGAACAATATCTCATCTTGCACCGTGCTCACAACGTGATTGCCCATCTGGCTGATCAACAAATCGCCTTGAAGAACCATACCTCGAGGCGCAGCGAGATCTTCCGCTACTCCTGTCCCTGCAATGGTCTGGATAATACCTGTTTCCAAACTCACGGAGCGAATGCGGTGATTCTCTGTATCCGCAATATAAATGTTGCCCGACGGATCGACCAATACGCCTTGTGGCCGCTGAAGGCGTGCCTCAATAGCTGCGCCGCCATCGCCTTGAAATCCACCGCCCTCATCGCCCGAACCAGCGATAGTACGCATAGTCAGGGCATCCTCTGCGAAAGGTTTGATGAGTTCTATCTCAACGCGCCCGGATTCCAGGCCAGCACTTTCTGCAACGATGACAACGCGCCCCTGATCTTGCCCTGCTCGAAAACGCGCATACGCCACGCCATCGCGCACCGCAACAGAATCTCCGCCAGCGGGTTCTGACCTCTCAGAAGAAATGATGAGACCACTACCGCTCTCAATGCGAAATATAACCGCCTGGTCGCTGGTGGGCAAAGGTCTGTTGTCTATCGTGACGATCTGTGCGGTGAGTTCAATTTCGGAGATACCATTGGCCAGCAAATTGGCCGCGTCTGCAAACAAAAGAACGCGAGCAGGGGGCAAAGACGGTCGTTCGGTAATATCTATAACGCGATTGACCGATAAATTGTCTCTATCACTGCGAAATTGCTGCACAATACCACTGGGCCAGCGCAGGGAGAGCACTTCGATTTTTTCGGCTTTGCCCACGCCAAATGTGGGCAAGAGCGCGTCCTGCGATAAAAAGGAAGCACCTCCTGTAACTTCTCGAATGGCCTGGCGATTATTGCCATCCCCATCTTTGAACTCAATTTTGAGGCGCGTGCCAATCGCATCGGTGCTGCTATCTGTCCCGCGAAGCCGAATTGCGAACCAATTGCCATCAGCTTCGCGATTGCGAAAAAGAGCATCGGGACCATCCTGCACTGCGACATACAAATCGAGTTTACCATCGTTGTCGTAATCGGCAAGGGCAACACCGCGGCTGTCGGCATTCAGAGCAACGCCCAAAGAGTCGGACATCTCTACAAAAAGTCCGTCCTCATTTTGGTAGTACAAATTGGGCTGATCGCTATTGGTCACATAGAGATCGAGATCCCCATCATTGTCAAAATCGCCCCACACCGCACCTCTGCTTCGTCCGTCGTGATCGAGCATCATTTCCGGCGCGCGATCTCTGAACACGCCATTGTCTTCGTTTATATAGAATCTATTAGCCGCACCAAAATAGGGGATAAACAGATCGAGGTCTCCATCGTTGTCGAAATCGCCCCACGTCGCGCCAAAACTCGGCCCGGTATCAACCGGGCTAAAAACATTTTCTACGGATGTGAATTGCTCGCCATCATTTCGAAAAAGGCGGTTGGGCCCGCTATTCGCCAAAAACAAATCGGGATCCCCATCATTGTCGAAATCGCCCCAGGCAGGTTGAATCCCACTCTCTATATCGCCTATGCCCAGACTATCGGCACGCTCGGAAAAACCATTGCCATCGTTCTGGTAAAAGCGGTTTGCGCCAAAATTAGCGACATAGAGGTCGAGATCCCCATCGCGGTCATAATCTGCCCAGGCCGCGCCATACCCATCTCCAGAGTCGTCAACCCCAAAAATGGTTGCAATATCTGTGAATCCCGCACCGTCATTGCGATATAAGCGATTGGATTCGCCAAAGTTGGTGACATAAAGATCGAGATCCCCATCGCCATCCACATCCCCCCATATCCCCGCACTGCCATCACCGGAATCGCCAATACCCAGTGCTGGCGCGATATCTGTGAACCCCGTACCGTCGTTGCGATATAAGCGATTGGGTTCTCTGCTGCGTACGAGATAGAAATCGGGATCATTATCGTTGTCAAAATCTGCCCAGGCCGCACCAAATCCCGCACCTGTATCCCCCAAACCCATGTTGGGTGACACATCGACAAATCCGCCGGGCTGGGCACTTTGCCCAATGCCCTGTAATTGAAGTCTAACGGCAGGAGTTCCTGGCGCATTGCTAAAAATGGTCAACACGGCTTGTTGGAGATCCTCGGACTGCGGGCGGAAAATAATGGGAAGTCGCTGGCTTTGTCCGGATTCAATGCGGAGGACATCGGTTTGTTCGACAACAAATTGCGAGTCGGTCGTAGTAGCATTGGGAACCACCAGCACGCCAGCACCGAGGTTGGAAATGCGTACCGACAAGGTTTGAGATTGCCCAATAGAGGTGCGATCAAAAATTAAAACATCGGATGGAAAAAGTCCGATATTGGCGGCATCTCCCCATCCCTGCACATTGACCGTGGCAGAAGGTATGCGCGAGTCATTGGTGGTAATAGTGATAACACCTCTTGCCACGCCTGTTCGTACAGGATCAAATATAATCTCAAGTTCAGCGATTTGTGCGATGCCAACTTCGAAGGGCAATTCCGACAAAACGCGAAACCCGGGGTTATCGGAAATAGCTGTTTCAATACGAACGGGCAAATTGCCTCGATTTTCAACGCGCAAATGGCGCACCGCCGGATCGCCAACGCTAACTCTACCAAAGATGACATCCGTGGAGATGGCGTTGAAAAGAGGCATTCGGAACGCCGGATCGCGCAGTTTCCGGATGCGATTGTTGAAAGCATCGATAAAAATGAGGTCCCCATCGCCATCAATCAGCAAATGTGTGGGCTGCCCCAGATCAGACAGAAGACCGAGTGTACCTTCAGGCCCCTCGCCCGCAACACCCGTTCCCACGATAGTCAACACATTGCCCGTTTCCGTTTCAACCACGCGAATGCGATTATTGCCCGTATCGCCGATATAGATATTGCCAGCTTCATCGACAGCAACGCCCGAAGGAGAAAAAAATAAAGCACCTGTCGCTGGCCCACCATCGCCCTTGTAGAGATCTTCTGACAGTTCTTCCGCAGGGGTTGCTCCCCGTCCGGCTACGGTATTGATCACGGCAACGACGGTTGTGTCTTGTATGGCCCTGCTGACGCGCCGAATGCGTCCATTGTTAAAATCGGCAATCAAAAGATCGCCCAGACCTGTCACAGCCAATTGCCCAGGGGTTAAACCCGCTCGAGTTGCCAATCTCCCATCCTGAATATTCGACGCCTGGGCACTACCATTGCCTGCGATTGTGCCTACGGTATTATTCGCCAGATTAAATTGCCGCACGCGGTTGTTGCCCTGTCCATTCTCATCGAGGCTATCGGAGATTAAAAGAGCCACATCGCCCAACATCGTCAGTGCGACAATTTCGTGGAACGTGGCTTGTAGTGCGGGCACCACCTGATCATTGAAACCACCTTCGCCCGTACCCGCAACCGTAGTGATGATACCGAAAGCATCGATGCGCCGAATGCGTCGATTGTGAACATCACTTTCACTCGCGCCACCGCTACTGATATAAATATTGCCCGCGCTATCGACCGCAATGGCATTGGGAGTATTGAGCAATGCCATTGTCGCTGGCCCGCCATTGCCCGAAAATCCCGGCTCCCCAGTACCCGCGACCGTAGTGATGATACCCGTTATCGCATCCACCCGTCGAATGCGGTGATTATCCGTATCCGCAATATAGAGATTTCCCCGTGTATCGAGCGCAATTCCCAGCGGACGGTTGAGCACAACATCCGTTGCCAGCACATTATCGCCATCTTCCAGACCACCACCGGCAATGGTGACAATCGCACCGCGTGTCTGGGCGAAAACACCCGCTTCCGAGATCAGAAAACTAAAAAAAAATATATAAATATATCGCATGGTAAAATTATAGGACGGAATACTACTACCGATCTTCTCACTTCACACTTCCCAAATAAAGATCTCTGCCTTGCGCGAGGGCTGCGATTTTCTGATCTGCTACCGAGCGTTTGAGCATCCAGAACCCGCAATCGGGATGAATAAATGCGATGCGTCCCGGGCCGAGTTCTTTTTCGGCGTGATCGAGGCGCCGGGCAATCTGTTCGGCGGTTTCAACGTGATTGATTTTGATGTCAACCACGCCGATGCCCAGTTTGATGCGCGGATCAATTTCTTTCAGAGCAACCAGATCATCATCCGGGCGATGGGCCAGTTCGAGCACGAGGTGATCGGTGTGCAGATCGTTGAGGAAATCAATAAGCGCGCGCCATGTGCCGCGTTGGATGGTTTGCCCACCGTAATTTCCAAAACAAAAGTGAACAGCTTTCTCAGTATCGGGATCAACCGCGTCGAGCACCCTATTAATCGCCTTCGCTGCGATAGGCCCGTCCTCGGGATTACCCGGAATATTGGCTTCATCGACCTGTACACAGGCGCATGGCAGACCGCGCACCTGATCGGCCAACACATCGGCCACCCCCATGAGCAGGGCTTCAAAATCTCCGTAGTAGTTATCGAGCAAGGTGCGGGCAAGCATATAGGGGCTGGTAAGCGTAAATTTGAAGGAACCACCTGCGACGGTTGCTGCACGCAAACAGTCGGATAACAAGTCAAGCGACCCCTCTGAGAGCGCGTCATCGACAACAGCAGCGGGTTTGGCGCGAAAGTCCATGGATTGTCGTTGCCGAAATGTCTCGATCTCAGTACGCCCAAAATCGGCGCGCGTACCGCCCATAGGACGCACAAAATATTCGATCATGCCATTGGTCTCGGGATGATTGATGTCAAATCGGTAGAGTTCGCCATCGGTAGGCAGATCAATCCCTGCCTGGCGCTGCGTATCGAAGATAACGCGCGTGGCATCTACAACAGCGGTTTCACTCGGTGCTGCCACGAGCCAGTCGGGCAGCGGATAAGACCCAACTGTGGTGGTGAGAATTGTATCCAGGTTTTCAGACATGGACATACCTCGCTTACTCACAATTCCTCTGATATGGCATCGAGTTTGGCTCGATTCTCCGGAGTCAGATTTCTCAGAGCTTCAAATACAAAGGCAAACAAGCAACTCAATATCAGACTAAGTCCCCCCGCAACAGCAACCATGAGACTGCGGCGCGGATAGCTGCGCGTATCAGGAGGCCGGGCATAATCCAGGACTGTGATAGTGTGTGTACCTTTTTCATCTTCAAATCGCGTTTTTTCATATTCCTGTTTGATAAACTGATAGATGGCATTTTGTATTTCAACATCGCGGATGAATGCCACCGCAGTCAGGCCCAATTCAGGCAATTGTCGAAAAGGCTTAAAAATTTCTGGCAATTGTCCGCCCGAATCGCTGCTGCGCAAACTATCGGGGAATTGGCCCATAAGCAAATTGTCGAGCACTTCGCGCGTAGTCTGGATTTCCATATCGAGCTTTTTCAGTTCGGGATTGTCTGCAGTCATCAGTTTTGATTGGTAATCGCGCTTGACAATCAGTTCTGCCAGCGAACCGATGAGCGTGGCAGATATTTCCAACTGCGTTTTGCCCTGGGTTTCTACGTCTAATACCATGTGCTCGTTCTGAAAATCCCGATAGCGCCGCTCGGCTTTGAGCATGTCCTGTTCGGCTTCTTTGAGCCGCTCCGTGAGATAAGCCAGATAGGCACGCGTTTTGTCTTGATTGCGTCGTTCAAGCGCGTTTTCGAGTTCTTCAACAAAAGCATTGGTCAATTCTGCCGCCAGTTCTGGAGTATTGGCTTCGTAGGAAATCGTGAGAAATTGCTCGCGAGAGAGATCGACTTGCAGACGATTGGATATCATATCGAGCAATTCGCTTTGATGGCTGGCACCATAAAGCCTGGCGAGATCAAAGCGCTCTGCAACAGATAGGCGCACGCTTTCGCTTTCAACGACCGGAACAAATTCTGTGGCGGATATGACCTCACCGCCCAGTCCCATCAAATTGAGGGGCAGTTCTTGCAACAGATTAGATAGTCCCCCTAAGCCACTCCCGGTATCTTGTGGGGGATAAACGCTGGCATACGCGCGATAGGCTTTGGGCAAGATCAGAGAAATGCCCGCTGTCACCAGCGTGACGGCAAAAAAGCAGGTGAGAATCATGCGTCGCCAGCGCACGAGAACATAAATGTGATCGAGGATATTGCGTTCAGATTCCATATTTATTGTCAGAGTTCGCGGTTGATCAAAACGATGGTGAAGACCAGCGATGCGATAGAACCGAGCATTGCAATGACTTCTCGCGTGATGCGATAGCCCTGCCCTGGCATGGTTGCTCGCGTGGGAACCACAATCGCATCGCCGGGACGCACGATTGATTCTGATGTGGCGTTTATAGCATTGCCCGTATTGCCCTCAACAATGATAATATCTTTTTCTTTTGCACGTGTGTTAAAACCGCCAGCGAGGTCAATATAACCGCCAACCGTAAGTGCCGCATCATAAGGAATATTCGCCGGTGCGATCACAGCACCTGTCACGCGCACAGAAGGGACAAATCGCGGAATGCGAACGACATCGCCATCTTGCAGGAGGATATTGTGCTGCTCGTCGCCAGCCATGAGCGCTACAAAATCAATGGGCAAACGCCCGGAAAGCTGCTGGGTTTTGAGGGTAATGAGGGCTTCTTCGGCATCGGTGCGCTGTGAGCGGGGGATGCCGAGCAATCGGTTGAGCGCGGGATCATCTTCGATGGTCTGTTCTTCGAAATTGACCTTGCGAATAAGAGACGCCTGAACCACGGATGCTTCGGGTGTGAGTTCGGCCTGCTGTAATAATTCTTTGAGGCGAAGCCCCTCTTTAAAAGGAAAAGAACCGGGGAATTTTACCTCGCCTTCGACATAGACCCACTTTGTTTCGCCAATAACATAGAGTTTATCACCCGCCAGCAAAGTGAGATTCGCCTCGGGATCACCTGCAAGCACACGGGAAAGATCGATGTCTATGGGTCTCCACTCACCATCATCCGACAAGCGCAAAAGATGGGCGCGCTTTGGAGGGGAATGGGCACGCAAACCATTCCCCAAAACAATGAGATCGGACACGCGATCGCCGGGCGCAAATTCATAGCTACCCGGGTATTGTACTGCACCTGTGATATAGATGGAATCACTGCGAGCAACGGGCACCACAATTTGCTCTCCATCGAGTAAGAAGGGGTTGTACTGTGCCTTACCAGTGCGGTTCCATAGCTCGAGATCTATCCTGCGTTCCGTATTGTGCCATTGTCCATTTTCATCGAGACGCATGATCTGGATATTGCGGCTGGAGCCTTTGCGGTTAAAATCATCAATGAGGCCCCCGGCTTTGGTGATGAGTTGCGATGCCTGTTCGACACCTTCAACATCAACGGCTCCTGGCATGTGTACTTCGCCAACTACGTTGATGGGAAATGTGCGAAGGCGCGCGAGGCTGATGGAGATATCGAGTTGATGAAAGCGTTTAGTTATAGCGGTCTGGATAGCCTGGTTGGCTTCTGTAAGCGATAAAAACGCAACGGAAACAGGTCCAACAGACGGAAAAAGCAAACTGCCGCTCGCGCCGACGGGCACTTCAAAGGTTTCGATTTCTTCATTTCTATTTATAACTACGGCAAAAACATCTCCCGGTCCGACAATATAGCGACCTGACCGAATAACCGCGTCATAGGCGGCTTTGCCAATGCTTTTGATTTCAACCGGTGGTGTAACTTCTTTTTCTGTTTCTTCGGGAACAGACGTGGTAAAGGGCCTGGGAGATGGTCGTTCGGATTTTTCCTCGGTTTGACGTGCAGTGCGACGAGATTGCGCGTGTGCAGCAAAAGGGTAAAACGCAAAGTCAAAAATGAGCAAACTCACGAGCACAATATAAAAAAGACGCATATAACGTCCCGGATATGCCATAGAGATAATCATGTGATGGTGGCTCCCGATGGATCAATTTCGAGGATGCTATAACGCGCCTGGACGTTTTTTGCCGCCCAAATATCAATCATAGCCTGTCCGATAGCGTCGGCATTTTGGGTAGTAAGCGCGACGAGGGTCGGTCCCGCACCCGAAAGCGCAGCACCCCATGCCCCTGCTTTGACCGCTGCTGCGAGTATCTGATCAAAGCCCGGAATGAGTTTTGCCCGATAGGGATGATGCAAGCGGTCTTGCATGCCGATGGCGAGATGCTCAAAATTTCCCGTGATCAGCGCTGCCGTAACAATGCAGGCTCGGCTTGTACTGAAAACAGCGTCACGGTGGGAAATGGTATTGGGCAAAACATTGCGAGCGTCTTGAGTTTTGAGTTCAAATTCGGGAATAGCGACCACGGCGCGCAATTCTTCCGGAGGCAGGGCGCGCACGCACGCAACGCGGTTGCCATCCATAGTAGAAGCAGTGAGGCCGCCGAGCAAGCAGGGTGAGACATTGTCGGGATGGCCTTCAATAGCGGTGGCAATATCGAGCATCTCCATCTGCGAAAAGGGTTCGCATAAGAGGTGATTGGCTGCAACAACACCGCCAACAATGGCCGTTGAACTGCTACCCAATCCCCGGGCAAGGGGCACAATGTTGTGCATGTGGATATCGATCCCGGGCAGTGTTTTCCCCGCGCGTTGGGCGGTGAATTGCGCGGCGCGATAGAAGAGATTCTCCTCATCGGCAGGCAAAATATCCGTACCTTCACCCTCAATGCTAAACGACACGCCCGGTTGAGAACGGATTTTTACCGCGACCTGATTGTAAATGGACAGCGCCATACCCAGTGCATCATAACCGGGACCGAGATTGGCAGTGGAACCGGGCAGGCGGATGCGAAATTCCATCTATAGTTCTCTAACGAGTTCGGTGCATACCAGATCGGCGAACAGGAGACCCTGTCGCGTCAGGCGGATGCGGTTATCAATTTGTTCCAGCAAGTGCTGATTTGCCATCGCGATGTACTGTTTGTGGATTTTTGGATGACTCAAAAAATCTGCGCAAAGCCCCCTGCGTTGGCGCAATCCAAGCATAACGCGTTCCATGATGTGCTGTGTCGGTGTGAGTTGTTCTTCTCTTTCCAATGCATATCCGGTTGCCTCAATGCGCTGTATATAAGTTGTGATACCGCGCACATTCCAGGATCGGCGATTGTCGAGATATGAATGTGCAGATAAACCAACGCCCAGATAGGGGCGATCATGCCAGTAGTTGAGATTGTGGCGCGACGCAAATCCCGGTTGGGCAAAATTGGAAATTTCGTAATGTGTGTACCCGGCAGCTTCGAGTTGGTCAATAGCATATATATACATCTCGGCCTGATCGGTCTCAGGCGGCACATCCAATTTCCCCTTTTGAAAGCGGCGCGCAAAATTAGTCTGGGGTTCAATCGTGAGTCCATACACCGAGATATGTTCGGGACACAACTCAATGGCCCTCTGAATACTCGTTGCCCATTCTTCAGGCGTCTGCCCCGGCGCGCCGTACATAAGATCGACACTTATGTTCTTAAACCCCACATCACGGGCGGCTTGAAACGCAACTATCGCATCTGATGCCGTGTGAAATCGACCGAGTGCTTTGAGTGCGCGATCTGTAAATGCCTGCACACCCAGACTCAAGCGGTTGATGCCGTGTTCATATAATTTTTCAAAGTGCTTGCGATCATTTGGATTGGCCTCTGCCGTAATCTCTGCATCGGGAGCGACCGCGCTTTTCGCATTTGTCGTGATCCGATTCAACTGTCCAGGCGGTATTGCCGAAGGCGTGCCTCCTCCAAAGTATAGCGTATTGAACACGGGCGGCGTTCTGAGGGTTTGCATGCGATTTTGCATCTCGACAATCACCGCATCCGTATAGCGTTTCGCCATGTGGTTTTTGCCCACAACAAATGCAAAATCGCAATACGGACAACGCGAGTGACAAAATGGGATATGAATATAAAGGCCGAGGTGCATGACGTTTCACTCCACGAGCATGCCAATGCGCTGCCAGCGCACGCGTTCTGGGAAATGGAACAGATTATAGAACGCAATACTGAGCAGAGAAGTTATATTGCTATATGCGGGAACGCGATCATCTGGTGCCCAGGACCAGTAAAGAACAAATGCTTTCCTCCGAATGAGATCGCGCTTGAGAAAGCCCCAGTATCGACTGTCTTCGCTGCTGTCGCGGTTATCGCCCATCACAAAATAACAGTCTTCGGGCACGATCTTAGGTCCGTAGTTATCCCGCGTATTGGCTACCGACCTCCGTTTGAGAATAACAGAATCGATATATTTGGATTTGGACGGATCAGTCGCGCGCTTGTCGTCAACATAAAGGATTTTATCTTTGATTTCAACTTTCTGCCCGGGACCTGCAACAATGCGTTTGATAAAATCGCGGGACGGATCTCTGGGATACTGAAAAATGACAATATCGCCGGGATCTGGCGAGCGCCACGCTGGCAGGCGAATATCGATAAGGGGAATGCGAGCGCCATAAATAAATTTGTTCGCCAGCAAAAAATCCCCGACCAGCAAAGTGTTTTCCATCGATCCCGAAGGAATGCGAAATGCCTGCACGATAAATATGCGAATAAAAAGCGCGAGTGCAAACGCGAGTAAGATGGCTTTGATATATTCGATAGTCACGGATTTTTTTTTGGGCATTTTCCTCACACTTCCATCTGCAAAACAGCGAGAAACGCCTCTTGAGGAATTTCTACTGCTCCGACTTGTTTCATGCGCTTTTTGCCCTCCTTTTGACGCTCGAGGAGTTTGCGCTTGCGGGTAATATCGCCGCCATAACATTTGGCAGTAACATTCTTGCGGAAGGGACGCACGGTTTCGCGCGAGATCACTTTGGCACCGATTGCCGCTTGAATAACGACTTCAAAGAGCTGGCGCGGGATCAGTGCTTTGAGTTTTTGACTCAATGCGCGCCCCCATTCATAGGCTTTATCGCGGTGAACAATTGCAGAGAGTGCGTCTAAGGGTTCGCCATTGATGAGCAGCTCGAGTTTGACCAGATCCGCTGCCTGGTGTTTTTTGTATTCGTAGTCAAACGATGCATAACCGCGCGAGACCGATTTGAGGCGGTCGTAGAAATCGAGAACAATTTCGGATAACGGCAGATCATAGCGCAAGAGGGCACGGGTGGGATCGATGTATTCGGTCGTCCGATAATGACCCCGACGATCTTGTGCAATACGCATAATATTGCCCACATATTCAGAGGGCACCAAAATTTGAGCATCGAGTATGGGTTCGGCAATATCTTCTATATTTCCCGCAGGTGGCATCTCAGCGGGATTTTGCACATCGATTTGCTCGCCACTGGTCAGACGCACGCGATATTCGACATTGGGCACAGTCGTGATGATGTCTATGTCAAATTCGCGGTCCAGTCGCTCCTGGACAATTTCCATGTGAAGCAGGCCCAGAAAGCCACATCGGAACCCGAAACCGAGTGCTGTAGAAGTTTCGGGTTCGTAGGACAATGACGCATCGTTAAGGTGCAGTTTTTCGAGCGCAGAGCGAAGGTTTTCAAAGTCATCTGATGATACGGGATAAAGTCCGGCAAAGACCATGGGTTTGACTTCCTGGTAGCCGGGCAAGGGATGAGGGGCGGGATTAGCAGAGCCGGTAACGGTATCGCCAACCCGAGCGTCTTCAAGATCTTTGATACCCGCGATGAGATATCCGACTTCGCCCGCACTGAGGTTTTGTTGTTTGATGCGTTTGAGTTTGAGAGTGCCAATTTCTTCGGCGTCGTAATTTTGGTGGGTTGAAAAGAGACGAATGGGCATGTTTTTTTTCAAAACACCATCAAAAACGCGCACATAAGCCACGACACCTCGATATTGATCGAAGATGGAATCGAAAATGAGAGCCTTAAGCGGTGCATCCGGATTCCCTTCAGGGGGCGGTATCTCATCAATGATGGCAGCCAAGAGTTTATCGATCCCAATGCCCTCTTTAGCACTGATTTTGACAATTTCTTCTTCTTCGACACCGAGCAAATCGTGAAGTTGCATCACTACGCGATCGACCTCGGCACCGGGCAGGTCAATTTTGTTAATCACGGGAATGATGAACAGGTCGTGCTCCATGGCGAGGAGGACATTGCTAACGGTTTGGGCTTCAACTCCCTGCGCCGCGTCAACGAGGAGCAACGCCCCTTCACACGCGGTAAGGCTGCGCGAGACCTCATAAGAGAAATCGACATGACCCGGCGTATCGATGAGATTGAGTTCGTAGATCTGACCATCTGGCGCCGTATAATCCATGCGAATGGCGTGCGACTTGATGGTAATACCCCGCTCGCGTTCGAGGTCCATGCTATCGAGCACCTGATCTTGCATCTGAAATTTGCTCAGAGTTTGCGTCTGTTCGAGCAACCGGTCGGCCAGAGTCGATTTACCGTGATCAATATGCGCGATAATGGAAAAATTTCGAATATTCTGGAGATTCATGTTTTTGTGTTCTAAAAAGTTCGGGAAGCCGTATATGAAAAGCGCGTCTGACTGTCTCAGTAGCGCAATGAAAGCTATAAAGCATGAGAATATACCGCCTTGCCCTGTTCAAGTCAATCTAAGACCTGATTCTATAAACGCACCACCTGATAACCCCAATTGCGAGATGTGAGAAAATGCGATTGACAACCTCAAATCCGTAGTTCTATCCAGTTTGATTGACAATAATATGTAAATTGACTATCTTTTTTGGCTATTATTCCAAACATTTTTACTACATTTGCCAGCAGGTGGGAGCGGGTATGATCGCCAGCATGACCGGTTTTGGAAAGGGGGTTGCAGAAGGGGAAGTGGGCCGCGTTATTGTTGAAATGCGGTCGGTCAATGGACGCTATGGCGATGTGATGGTACGCATGCCCCGTTCTTTGTCTGAACTTGAGTCTCGCATCAAAGAACGCGTTTTATCGGTCTTTACGAGAGGGCGTCTCGATGTAAGTATCACCTTGCAGGATGCTGCATCAGAGCAAGGTCTTCCCGTACTCAAGCCCGAAGTGCTAGCCGCATATCTCAAGGGGATTGAGGAAATTCGCGCGGATATATCGGGCGATATCGATTTGATGCAAATTGCCCAATTGCCTCAATTATTCACATTTGAAGTTCCCGAACTCGATTCTGAAGCCCTCTGGAAAGTGGTATCTGTTGCACTCTGTCAAGCCATTGACGCCTGTCGGGCCATGTGCCTGGCAGAAGGTGAAAAACTCGCCCGTGATCTCCGCACGCGCATTTCAGTACTCGACGAATTTCTCCAGCGCGTCGAAGCACTCGCACCCGAGCGTGTAGAAACTGTTCGAACGCGGTTAGAGGAAAAATTGGCGCAATTATTAACACCTGAACAAATTGATGAGAGCAGGTTGTTAATGGAAATTGCTCTCTTAGCTGACCGCAGCGACATAACAGAAGAATGTGTGCGTTTTCACAGTCACAACGCGCAGTTTCTCGGGATGCTCGATCGCAGTGAAGCGGTTGGTCGGCGTCTCAATTTTTTGCTGCAAGAAATGCTCAGGGAAGCCAATACTATGGGATCCAAAGCGGGTGATGCGACGATAGCCCATGTGGTCGTGGATATCAAAGAAGAAATTGAAAAACTCAAAGAACAGGTTCAAAACATTGAGTAAAAATCGCGGATGATTAAATCAGAAGAAACTGATATTGAACGGATTCGGCAAAAGTTGAGCAATAATCCCGCCGCATTTGCCGTGGTCGTCGCCGGGCCATCGGGAGTTGGAAAAACGTCGATGTGCCAGGAGGTTTTGCGTGCAGATTCAAGCGTCCGGCGCTGTGTGACGACAACGACGCGACCACCACGCGATGACGAAATACAGGGTGTTGCCCGTCATTTTGTGACAGTTGCACAATTTGAATCCATGCAAACGCGAGGCGATTTTATCGAATCTGCCGAAGTACATGGACATCTTTACGGCGCGACATTCGACGCGGTTGCAGAAGCTCTGTGCGGTGGACATGTGATGTTGATGGATGTAGATGTGCAAGGCGTGGCCGCGTGGAAAAAAGTCTTGGGAGATCGCTGCGTGACCGTATTTGTCGTGCCGCCATCTCTCGATGTGCTTGCGAAGCGCCTCAATGCACGGCAGTCTGAAAGTGCTTCGGACTTTCGATTGCGTATGGAAAATGCCGTTTCTGAACTCGTTCACGCAAAAAACAGCGATTACGTCGTCGTAAATGACGAATTGGAACAGGCTATCGCCGATTTGCTCGCTATTATTCGCGCAGAGCGCCAGCGCACACGGCGGATATGTTTGCGTCGCTTGAGTCTCTAAAACTATGCTCCCGGCCCATCTCCGGCCCGTTATCGCAATGCGAAAGTCCATTTCTAACAAGGAGTGCGTTATGTCGAATGTATTTTTCACTGAGGAATTAACGGTTGAAGAGGACATGAATACCTATAAAGCCGTATTGCTGGCATCAAAAGAAGCTCGCCGGTTGAATAAAGCCCGGCTGGTTGCAGGTGTGCCCGAAGGCGAAGAAAAAATAACAACCATTGCACTGGACCGAATTGTAGAAAAGAAAATTCAGGTGACCTATGCTGACGGGAAAGAGGATTCTTCTGGGCGTTAGCGGTGGAATTGCCGCCTATAAAAGCGTATTCTTATTGCGCCTTCTTCAGAATGCAGGCGCAGAGGTTCGGGTGGTCATGACACCTGCTGCACAGAAGTTTGTGCAGCCCCTCACTTTTGAAGCACTCTCGCACCATCGCGTCTATACGGATTTGTTTCCTTCGGACGGCGACCCCGATGTTATCCACGTACATTTGGGCAAATGGGCCGATCTAATCATTGTTGCGCCAGCAACTGCAAATTGCATGGGGAAATTGGCCCATGGATTAGCCGACGACCTTTTGACCTGTGCGTTGTTGGCTGCAGAAGCACCTGTTCTACTCGCCCCGGCAATGGAAACCCAAATGTGGGAACGCGGTGCTGTGCGGCAAAATGTCGAGTTCTTAAAAAAAGACGGCTATCGGATGGTTGGGCCGGGAGCGGGAGCGCTCGCCTCGGGTGCCGAGGGAATGGGGCGCATGGCCGAACCCCCTGAGATTGTGGATGAGGCCAGTAGTATGATGGGCGCGACGCAATCGCTTGCCGGCAAGCGCATTGTAGTGACAGCGGGCAGAACCGAACAACCCCTTGATCCCGTGCGCTTTATCACCAATCGCTCAACGGGTAAAATGGGCTACGCCATTGCCGAACAAGCGCGACGCCGAGGGGCTGATGTCGCGTTGATCAGCGGACCGACAGAACTCACCGTCCCCGCCGGTGTACAAATCGAATCTATCCGCACAGTTGCCGACTTAAAAGCAGCGACCGTCCGCGCATATCAGCATGCCGACGCGCTAATTATGACCGCAGCGGTGCTCGATTTTCGCCCCGAACACGTGTCCAAATCAAAAATCAAAAAACGCGATGGCGGTCTTTCGCTTCACCTTCTGCCCAACGAAGATTTTTTAATTCCTCTGGGACAAAACAAGGGAGAGCGAGTCGTAATCGGGTTTGCGATGGAAACCGATCACGCGCTGGAAAATGCCCACAAAAAACTCCACGAGAAAAACCTTGACCTGATTGTGCTGAACGAATTGAATGTGGAAGGTGCGGGGTTTGGCGTCGATACCAATGTCGTGACTTTTATCGAACCCCATCGAGAACCTGTCGCATTGCCTCTAATGTCCAAACGCGATGTGGCAGACCACATTTTGGATTGGCTGGTGTCGCGTTGGGAGAGCGGGCATGGATGAATCCTCCGATCTGTTGGAAACCCTCGCGCTTGCACGCGATTTTCTATCGCGGGAAATCGCTTATGCACCTGCCTCGATTGCGCGGATGGATGATCGAGAATCGGACACTGATCCCCTGACTATTTTGGATCAAGAGGCTTGCAACTGTCAAAAATGCGGGTTGGCACAAACGCGCACCTCAGTCGTGTTTGGAAGCGGGAAAACTAATGCAGACCTCATGTTTATCGGTGAAGCACCCGGTGCAGAAGAAGACCGGCAAGGTCTGCCTTTTGTAGGGGCTGCCGGACAATTGCTGACGCGAATGATCGAAGCCATGGGTTTGACACGCGAAGATGTCTATATCGCCAACATCATCAAATGCAGGCCCCCCAATAACCGGGACCCCAAACCCGATGAAATTGCTGCCTGTCAGCCTTATCTACTACAACAAATTGACCTGATTGCACCGGTTGTAATCTGTACTTTGGGACGTTTTGCCGTGCAAACCCTGTTGCAAACTACCGAGTCTATGGGGCGTTTGCGGGGAAAAATTTTTGAATACCAGGGCGCGAAATTAGTCCCCACATATCACCCTGCTGCCCTGCTGCGAAATGCACACTGGAAGCGCCCTGCCTGGGAAGACTTGAAACTCGTTCGCAAACTTTACGATGGAACCAAAATCTGATGGCCTCCCAAAATCCAACATTGAACACGGCTGAACGCGCGCTACCCCAGGCCCTCGAAGTCGAACGCGCTGTACTGGGCGCCATGTTAATTGACAATATGGCAATCAATCGCGTAGTGGAAGTATTGGGGGATGAAACGGCTTTTTACCATACGCCACATCGAAAAGTCTATGCGGCAATTCAATCTGTGTCTGAGCGTGGTGATCCCGTCGATCAAGTCACACTGACCGCAGAACTCGTGCGACGAGGACAACTCGACGATGTCGGCGGCGTGGTTTTCATTGCTGAGTTAGCCAGTGAAATGGCGACGGCAGCCAATGCCGAATACCACGCACAGATCGTTTTGGAAAAGGCGCAGAGGCGGCGGTTGATTGACGCGGCGACTCAAACGCTTACCGAAAGCTATGAAGAAACCGAGGATGTGCGCGAACTCATCGACCGCGCAGAGCAACGGGTCTTTCAAATTGCCGAAGGCGAATTGGGCAAAGGCGTCATGCCCCTTTCATCGGCCATTGAAGAGGCTTATGTAGCGATTGAACGCGCGCACGAACAGCCCGGCGCGCTGACAGGCGTGACCACGGGCTATACGGACCTGGATGAGATCACAGCGGGCTTGCAGTCCTCGGACATGATCATCCTCGCGTCGCGTCCATCGATGGGCAAGACAGCACTCACATTGTGCATGGCGCGCAATGCCGCCGTGAAGGGCAGTACACCCGTGCTGTATTTTTCTCTGGAAATGTCAACAGAGCAACTCGCACAGCGACTTTTGTGTGCAGAAGCACGCGTGAGTTCGCACCGTTTGCGAACGGGCAGGCTATCAGAAGAGGAATGGCAACGATTATCCGAGTGGACGGGAAAGCTCATTGAAGCCCCCATATACATCGATGACACACCTGCTATTTCTGTCATGGAACTGCGAGCCAAAGCGCGCCGTGCAAAATCCGAATACAATATTGAGTTAATCATTGTCGATTATCTACAACTGATGACCTCATCTGAAAATTTTGGCAGCCGCGAACAGGAAATCGCCTATATCTCGCGGTCCCTGAAAGCCCTCGCCAAAGAACTCGATATTCCGATCGTTGCCTGCGCGCAATTGTCGCGGGCTGTGGAAAGTCGCACGGATAAACGACCGCAATTGGCCGATTTGCGCGAGAGCGGCTCGCTGGAACAGGACGCGGATGTGGTGATGTTTCTCTTTCGCCCCGAAGTATATGGCATTGTAGATGAAGAGGGCAATACGCAAGAAGGCAGAGCCGAGATCATATTGGGCAAGCAGCGCAGCGGGCCGATTGGCAGCGTTTTTTTGATCTTTCAGGCAGAATATCTTCGCTTTGAAGAACCCGAAATCTATCGCGAATTTCCCTGAGGAATATAGCCCATGGGCAAAATGCGCGTGCGGTATGTATGTCAGCAATGCGGTGCTGATTCGGGACAGTGGTTTGGTCGGTGTGTATCCTGTGGTGAATGGAACACCTGTGTCGAAGAACAGGCATCGCCCGATGTAAAACAAAACAGACGCGCGGACGAATGGATCAAAGCAAATCCGCCGCAGCCGATTACGGAAGTGATGGGCGGTAGAGAAGACCGCATTGAGACAGCTATCGGCGAATTTGACCGCACATTGGGTGGCGGCATAGTGCCCGGCATGGCTGCGCTTGTCGGGGGCGATCCCGGCATTGGCAAATCCACATTGCTCTTGCAAGGCGTTGCACAACTCGCGTTTTCGGGTATGAAGACGCTGTACGTATCCGCAGAAGAGTCTCCTCGCCAAACGCGAATGCGCGCCCACAGAATCGGCGCGTTATCCGATGAATTGTACTTGATTTCTGAATCCAATCTCGATCTAATTTGCGGCTACATCGAAGAAATGCAGCCCATTGCGGTTGTGGTCGATTCGGTGCAGACCATTTTTAGCCCAGATCTACAAAGCGCGCCGGGAAGTGTGGCACAAGTCAGAGAATCTTCTGCCAAACTGGTGGCACTGGGCAAACGCACGGGCACATCGATTTTTTTAATCGGGCATGTCACCAAAGAAGGCACGGTTGCAGGACCGCGCGTGCTCGAACACATCGTCGATACCGTACTTTACCTGGAGGGCGAACAACACGGTGCATTTCGCATTTTGCGGGCTGCCAAGAACCGGTTTGGCTCGACAAATGAAATTGGCATTTTTGAAATGTGCGATCGGGGGATGGTCGCAGTGGATAATCCCTCACAGGTATTCTTGCCCGAGCGCGAGGCCGACCGAGAAGGCACAGCCATTGTTTGCACAATTGAAGGTACACGTCCCATTTTGGTCGAAGTACAAGCACTGGTCAGTCGCAGTAATTTCGGGTACCCGCAGCGCGTGGCCACGGGATTTGATGCGCGGCGGATGGCGATTTTAATTGCCGTGCTCGAAAAACGGTCAGGCCTGCAATTGGGTACTGAGGATATTTTTTTAAATGTCGCAGGAGGCTTGCGCATTGACGAACCCGCTGTCGATCTGGGTGTAGCTATGGCTATGGCGTCGAGCTTTCGCAGCAGACAGATGTCCCGCGATACGGTTGTAATTGGCGAAGTTGGGTTGGGCGGAGAAGTGCGTGCGGTTGGTCAAATTGAACGCAGAATGACCGAAGCGCGCAAACTGGGCTTCACGCGGTGTATTGCCGCCAAAGCAAATTTGAGTGGGGCGCGCATTCCCGATGGCCTGTCGTTGATTGGCGTTCAGGATGTGGATGCCGCGCAAGATGTGGTGTTTTCATAGAGATTATTTTTACGGAGAAAGCGCATGGCACCGAGAATTGTACACATTTCCAAATTGTTATCATTGATGTTGCGACACAGGCCCGATGAGTTTGGACTGCAAGTTGACCGCTATGGTTTTGCCGACCTCGACGAGGTTTTACGTGCATTTCAAGACCGAAATTCGACATTTACTCTTGAAGATATTGAAAAAGTGGTTTATGATGGAGAAAAGCAACGTTTCGAGATTGTGGAAAATCGCATTCGCGCGCGTTATGGGCACAGTTTTTCCATCGACCTGGGTCTCGATCCATCAGAACCACCCGAATTTTTATACAAGGGCGTGGATTCTGCCGATGTTGAGCGATTGTTGTCTGAAGGCCTGGTGCCTGATGATCGCGATTATGTACATTTGTCATTTGATGCCGATGTCGCCGCGCGGTTAAGTGCCAGGCCCGGACGCCGAGGGGCAGTCATACGCATTGCAGCAATACGCGCCCATCAGGCTGGCGTGCATTTCTACGATTGTGGTCCAACCATATTGACCAAACATATTCCCGGGGAATTTTTGGATTTAGAACGGGGAGGGGTCATAACGTCGCACAACGTATCTCAAGAAGAAAATGTGACTTATGGTCGACGGCGGCGCTTCTCGTCCCGGCGGTAGTTAAATGGTAGTTTTGGGGCGTGTTCACAGGGCCAGCATGACCTTCTCATAAAAACATTTTATGGCTAAATCAAACGAAAATCACACGCAGTCCTTGCTGAGTACCGCCAAAAATTTGGCACGGGAAACCTGCGCTGATATGATCCTGCTCGTGGCTAATTCCGGCGTGAGCCAAGATGATGTTCACAGGCTAAACGCCACCTGTCAGGTCCTGATTGTTACGGAAAAAAAACACTTTTTGAGTGGTGTGGAAGAAAAGGGTGTGCAGCGTTTAACTTATGATTATCGCAGAAGTGATGGCACTCCCTTCGAACAATTGCGACAATGCATTATCAGGGGCCTGGAGAGTGGATATATTCGCCGAGATGCGCGATTGGTATGCCTGAGTAGCATGCTGGTCTCTCGGGGCGTAGATGCGATAACGGTGATGGATACCAGTATTGGGTTTGATATATACGACCCGGCAAAAATTGCAGCCATAGCGGGCAATTTACCGCTCAAAGTTGTCAAAACCACGCTCGATCTTGCCATCAATATTGGTAAGGAAGGTCGCGAAGGCGAATTGGTCGGCACCTTATTTGTCATTGGCGATTCCAAACGGGTTTTGCACCATTCGCGATCCATGACATTTGATCCTTTTCGCGGATATTCCGATAAAGAAAAAAATATCTGTAATCCCGATGTTCACGAAGGTGTCAAAGAAGTATCGCTGATGGATGGCGCATTTATTATTCGGGAAGATGGGGTTATTATATCTGGAGGACGCTATATTTCAGCGAGTGTGCGCGGTCTCACTTTGCCCAAGGGGTTGGGCGCACGGCATGTGGCGGCGGCGGCGATTACCAAAACTACCCGAGCCATCGCCCTGGCTATTTCTGAGTCAACAGGAACAGTTCGCGTATTTAAGCAAGGCAAAATCGTTTTGCAAATTAACACGCATCGGCGACATATTGAGCAAGATCAGTTGTAATGGACATATTGCGCTAAGAGATACTTATGCAGCGGTGGATCGTGCCCCTTTTGATGGGGTTGGTCATGACGAGCAGTTTTGCTGCAATGCCGGCATTGGGCAAGCATGTGCCGGTTTTTTTTATGCTTTTTGGCATTGCATCTGTGGCCTATCTCATTGCCATCTGGCATTGTAAATATGTGCCATTGACCGCTATTGTGCTCGTTTCCGTTGTTTTTCGGCTTAGCCTTTTGTTTTCTATTCCCGCGCTATCCGATGACATTTATCGCTATGTGTGGGATGGACGCGTACAGTGGGCGGGCGTCAACCCCTACCGGTTTGCACCTGCAGCACAAGAACTGGTGCATGTACGAGACGCGCTCATTTTTTCCAAAATTAACCACCCCGAATTGCCCACCATTTATCCGCCCATTGCCCAAATGGCATTCTGGGTAGGATATGGGATTTCGAGTGGCATACTGGGCATTAAGATGCTACTCGTGTGTGCCGACCTGATTGCGGGATGGCTTATAGTCTGTTTGCTCAGGCATTTTGAGCAGCGGCCTCAATGGGTTTTGATTTACTTCTGGCATCCGCTGATCGTGGTGGAAATCGCTGGAAATGGACATATTGAATCACTGGGCATCGTCGCTTTGTTAGCCGCATTGTACTTGTTCTTCAAAGGACGAGATCGCATAGCGCTAAGTGCGCTGGGCGGGGCTGTTTTGGTGAAATTCTTTCCCCTTGTTTTTTTGCCGTATTTTGTGCGCTGGAAAGGGTGGCTGCCAACCAATTGGTCGGCACTGCTCATGGTCCCCTGTGTCATACTCCTGGGATATCTGCCCTATGCCTGGGCCGGCGCATCTGTCTTTGGTAGCCTGGGCACTTATGCACAACACTGGTCGTTTAATAGCGCGATATTCGATGTACTCATTCTACTTTGCGGCAATGGGCAGATAGCGCGTGGCATTATTGGCTTGCTCTTTTTAAGTGTTGTTCTGTTTCTGATCTGGAAGAGAATTCCCCTGTTGCGCTGCGCATATCTGACTGCGGCGGCCTTTGTTCTGCTGACCCCTACTCTTCATCCGTGGTATGTCGTGTGGTTAATTCCATTTCTCGTTTTTTTTCGGCATCCGCCCTGGATCGCTTTCTCACTTCTGGTGGTCTTATCCTACCACATTTTGATCCAGTATCAGACCCGTGGTGTATGGGAAGAAGCCGCATGGGTCCAATGGGTGGAATACGGTGGTTTAGCACTGATGGGCATACCGTATTTGCTTCTCAAGTACACGGAAATCTTGACGAAAATAGGACGTTTTTTTAATATACACCGTCCAATCTGATCGCACTGTGTAGAGAGAAAAAACGGGAACTCGAATTGGACAAAAGCGTTTTTGAAAAAGTTTGAATAAGCAAAGGAGATGGAAAAAGATGCACAGATTTCGATTTCTATTCTTTTTGCCACTATTTGTCGCCTGTGAGGGACAAGACCAGTCTGCGGATCTGCTATTTCGAGAGGGCGAACAAGCCGCGCACGATATGGCGTCGTATCCAGTGGCCGAGGTCAAATTGGCGGAATTTCTGGCGCAGTTTCCCGACGATCCTCGCGCTGAGGTGGCACTACAGGCTCTGGCTCGGGTGTTGATGAATCAGCAGAAACACAAAGAAGCTATTGCGCGATACGAAACCCTGATCGCGCGATTTCCGCAGAGCCGGTATTGTGTACAGGCACAATTTATGATTGGCTACATCTACGATCAACTCGGCGATTACAAACAGGCGCAGATAGCCTATCAGCAGGTGGTTGATACATATCCAAACTCTGAGCTGGTAGATGATGCCGAATTTTCGATTGCAAATTTGGGCAAAGCGCCCGAACAGTGGTTGCGTACCAAACCAATAAGTCGAGAGTGATGCAATGACAGTTGGACAAGATATTCAGGTAATCAATGAGCGGGTTGGGCGCGAAAGCGTGTTTGTCGATCGGTTATTGGCCGAGGTGGGCAAGGTCATTGTTGGGCAGCAGGACATGATCGAACGGCTGTTAATCGGTCTGTTGTGCAACGGCCATGTCCTGCTCGAGGGCGTTCCCGGTCTTGCGAAAACTTTAGCCGTCAATTCATTGGCTCAGGCGATTCAGGCGTCTTTTAAACGCATTCAGTTTACACCCGATTTGTTGCCCGCCGACCTGATCGGCACAATGGTCTATCACAGGGAGACGGGCCAATTTGTAGCTCAAAAGGGACCTATTTTTGCCCAACTCGTACTCGCCGATGAAGTCAATCGCGCACCGTCAAAAGTACAAAGTGCCATGCTCGAAGCCATGCAAGAGCGTCAAGTTACCATTGGGAACGAAACATTTGCCATGCCCGATCCATTTTTGGTGCTGGCCACGCAAAATCCCATCGAACAAGAGGGGACCTATCCACTGCCCGAAGCACAGGTCGATCGCTTTATGCTGAAAGTGCGGGTAACATATCCCAATAAACAGGAAGAACGCGCTATTGTCGATCGCATGAGCCGCGATGCAACCCCTCGGATCGAGAACGTTATAACAACTGACGATCTCATTCGTGCGCGAAGCGTAGCCGACGAGATTTACGTGGATGACAAAATCAAAGATTATATCGTCGATCTCGTGTTGGCAACCCGTGATCCGGCGGCTTATGGTCTGGATGATTTGCGCGCCCTGATCGAATTTGGCGGATCGCCGCGCGCGTCTATCGCCCTGACCCGCGCTGCCAAAGCACACGCGTTTTTGCGCCATCGCGGCTATGTCACCCCCGAAGATGTGAAAGCCATTGGACTGGATGTGTTGCGTCACCGCGTGCTGGTAACTTACGAGGCAGAAGCCGAAGAAATTGACTCCGAAGAAATCGCACGCCAAATATTCGATCACGTTGAAGTGCCGTGATAGTTTTTACCATGATTCCAACTGAAATCCTCAAAAAAGTGAAGCGCATTGAGTTGCGCACGCGCAATCTGGTGAACACGATTTTTGCCGGCGAGTACCATTCGGTATTTAAGGGCAGGGGAATGGCATTTGCAGAAGTGCGAGAATATCAGCCCGGCGATGATGTTCGCACAATTGACTGGAACGTGACAGCGCGTATGGGCGACCCCTTTGTCAAGGTGTTCGACGAGGAGCGCGAACTCACCGTAATATTGATGGTGGATGCGAGTGCGTCGGGCGACTTTGGAACGGTGGCGCAAATGAAAGGCGAGATAGGTGCTGAAATTTGCGCTTTGCTCGCCTTTTCAGCAATTCAGAATAACGATCGCGTGGGACTGATCATTTTTACCGACGAAGTTGAGTTGTTTATCCCCCCCAAAAAGGGCAAAAAGCATGTGCTGCGTGTCATTCGAGAGTTGTTGTATTTTCAACCTTCGGGGCGCGGTACAAATATCGATGCGGCATTGGAGTATTTGAATCGCGTAACCTACAGGCGCAGTGTGGTGTTTCTGGTATCGGATTTTTTTGCTTCCAACTATGAAAAAGCACTGCGGGTTGCAAATCGGCGTCACGACCTGGTAGCGATAGCGCTGGAAGACCCTCGGGAGTACGACCTGCCTGCAATTGGCATAGTGGAGTTAGAAGATGCCGAGACGGGCGAAGGCATCATGGTCGATTTCGGCGATGCAGCAGTGCGCGATGCATTTCAAAAGCTGACGCGAAAAGAGCGCGATGACCGCGAAGCGTTGTTTCATCGCATGGGTTTAGACGCTGTAAATATTTCGACTCAAGGGGCGTATCACGAACCGTTGATGCAATTTTTCAGGATGCGGGCAAAAAAAATTAAGGGATAAAGGAGTAAGGTGTGATAGAAGTTGATCGCCTGACAAAGCGCTACGGCGCGTTTACGGCTGTTGACGACATTTCATTTCAAGTGGGTAAGGGTGAAATTGTCGGTTTTTTGGGACCAAACGGCGCGGGCAAAACCACGACCATGCGCGTACTCACCTGTTTTTTGCCCGCCACAGAAGGCACGGCACGCATTGCCGGCTACGATATTTTTGACAATCCATTGGAAGTCAAAATGCGCATTGGATATTTGCCTGAATTGCCGCCCCTGTATCGCGATATGCGCGTGCGTACATATCTGGAGTTTATCGCTAAAATCAAGGGGGTTGCGCCAAAAGAATCCAGACGGCGAATTGATGAAGTCGTCGTTCAATGCGGACTTGTGGGGCGCACCGAGCAACTCATCGGTCATTTATCCAAAGGATATCGGCAACGGGTAGGGCTTGCACAGGCGATATTGCACAACCCTGAGGTAATCATTATGGACGAGCCAACTTCGGGTCTCGATCCCAATCAGATCATAGAGGTGCGACAATTGATCCGCGAACTTGCCCAGGAGCGCACGGTGATTTTAAGCACGCATATCTTGCCCGAAGTTGAAATGACCTGCAATCGCGTAATCATTATCCACGAAGGTAGGATTATCGCTGTTGATACCCCTGAAAATCTCACGGCTAATATGCGCGACACAACGCGGTTTTTTGTTCGGATATCGGGCGATATGGACATCGCGGCCAAAGCCATTGCCACTATTGAAGGGATTAGCGATGTGACGCGAACAAACAATGGGCTGCACGTCCATTGGCCAGCTAAAGCTGATTTGAGTGCCGCAGTATCGGCTCGCATTGTAGGATTGGGCATGGGACTGGTGGAAATGAAGCGTGATGCCATGTCTTTGGAAGAAATTTTTCAAGCGCTGACCATGAACGAGGAGGAGGGGTGATGGGTAATGTAATGGCGATTTTTGGCAAAGAGATGCGGTCGTATTTTGGCTCGCCAATTGCATACGTGATGGCCGGTGTGTTTTTGCTATTTAGTGGCTTTGTTTTTCGCAACCAGTTGCTCGAATTTCACGATATGACCGTATATCTGAAATTGGCAGAACGCGAAGAAAAAATTCTACTAAACGTCAATACAGAGGTTGTCACACCATTTTTTGAATTTCAGACTTTTATCTGGATGATCGTGATTCCAATGCTCACGATGCGTCTCTACGCTGAGGAAAAACGCGGGGGTACGTATGAGTTGTTGATGACCTCACCGATTACTTCAGCACAAATTTTGATAGGAAAATTTCTCGCTTGTTATGTATTGTATTTGCTAATCGAAGCGATGGCCTTCGGCTATATTGGCGTATTGTCTATGCATGCGCAATTAGACTGGGGGCCCGTTTTTTCCGGTGCGCTGGCTGTAGTGCTTATTGGCGCCACATTTATCAGTGTGGGCATTTTGGCGTCGTCTTTGACCGAAAATCAGATTATCGCGGCTGTGTTGTCTTTTTTCTTTCTAATTCTACTGTGGATTATCGACTGGGCCGCGCGTTTTGCCAGCGACATATTTTTTGTTATTTTGAAATTTCTCTCCCTCATCGAACACACCCGAGACATGATTCACGGTGTTGTCGATACCCACGACGTGGTATTTTTTATTAGTGCTGCGGCTTTTTTTCTTTTTTTAACACATATGGTGCTCGAATCGCACAGGTGGCGAGCGTAGGAAGGACGCTATTATGAAAATCGGTATTATGGGCATGCACTACGGACATATAAGTGGTATGTTTCACTCGGCAGTCAATGTGCCAAATAGCGAAATCGTCGGCATTGTAGAATCCGATGACGCGCTTTGCGAAAAATATACCGCAGACCACAACATCACCCGCTTTGCCACACTCGACCAGATGCTTGAAAAAGCAAAACCCGATCTGGTAATTGAGGGTCTCGAGCATCACGAAAAAACGCCTGTCATTGAAACGTGCGCGGCAGCCAGCGTCCACATGCTACTCGACAAACCGCTCTGCCGAACGACGGAAGAATTACAACGCATCAAAACCGCTGTTGCAAAAAACAATATCAAACTCTCGACCTTTTTCACATCTCGTAGTTATGGAGCCTTTATCGCATTGAGACAGGCGATTCAAAACGGCGATTTGGGTGACCTCGTAAGCCTCATCACCACACATCCGCACAAACTCGGCGCCAATCCCCCTGCACTCTACTTCGATGCTGACAAATATGTGGGTACATTCCACGACCTGGCAGGCCACGGGGTGGACCAGGTTCGCTGGCTCACCGGCGCAGAATACACAGGTGTTCACGCGCTCGGCACACTCAAAAAACACATCGACACGGGCCTCATATTCGATCACGTCCAGGCTTCGTTTCAACTCGACAATGGCGCACTGGCCACCGCCACTGCCGATTGGCTCACCCCAAACGATGCGCGATCTTTTGGCGACACGCGATTCATTATTATGGGCACCGAAGGTTCGGCACACTTGCGTGCCTATGCCGACGATCACGTGCTCATTGTCTCCAACAAATCGGGCACTTACGAACCCAAACTCCCTCCCTCAACTAATCACACATTTGTCGAAAATATGATTGATGCACTCTCGCGTGGCGAAGAAAACTCAATCTCAACAGACGATACCCTCGCCGTTGCCAATGCCTGCATCACAGCCGAAGAATCGGCGCGACAAGGTGGAAAATTTCTATCGATCAGATAGTGAGTGGCACACAAAAAAGCAGTAGCAGGATGTTGCCTGCTACTGCCTGTTCAGCCCTATGCCTTCACCTTGCCCCTTGGCCTAATTATCATCATCCCGCTCGCTTAGCAGTTCCCCGCGCTGCAGCCGCTCCGCGTTCTCCGTGGACCACAGAATTCCCTTCATCACCTTCTGGGCGGTAATATACCGGGTCGCCGCCAGCAGGTGCATACGCTTCTCCTTCGGATCGTCCGACAGGTCGTAGTGCCGGAACGCCACCTCCAGCACCTGGAACATGTGCAACTCCGCATCCTCGCGCAGCATAATATGGGCCAAAGTATGCCTGAGTTTCGTGATATCGTATCCTTCCTCCAGGTACTGGCTTACCAGCACCTCAGCCTCGAAGACCTTCTGGAAATCCGCAAACTCCTGTAGCCGGTCCAACATCTTGTCCTCAGACGCGAACGTCTCGTTCAGCCGCTGTCCTTCCCTGGGCAGGCGGGCCGCTGGCATGTTGAGCCAGCGCAAATAGGTCATAAACACAGCGCCGTGGAAAATGCCGCGTAAAAGCTCTGCGCTCGGCGCCAGGTGGAAAGCGCGATAGAGGGCATGGGCATAAGAGTAAATATTCGCCACATCGTGCCAGTCCCCCTCGTTCTTGAGGTGGAACCGCGCTGTGCGGATGGCCCCGGCATAGGTCATCGCCCGGCAGATATCCGTGGGCTTCACACCTTCGCGCAATTTGTCTTCGATCTCGGCGACAATCGGCTCAAACTCCTCCCCCAGCAGCGTCTGCGTAAAAGCAGAAATATCCAGCGGTGCCTCGTTTTCCTGGTTCGCTTCCCACATCCCGTCCAGACGGGTGAAAATATCTTCCAGGACCGGCACGCTGTCTTCCCACCGGGCGGTCTCCTCGTGTCGTTCCCTGCCCACTAAATCTACCACAATCGGTCGCAAAATCTCATTCGCCCCTTCCCAATCTACATAATCTAAGGCCTCGAACATCTTATTCGCGAAATCGAGCGCGTGACCGTCCCCGGTAAAATAGAAATCCGTCGCCGTGGTAAAAACGATATCCGCAATCTCTTCTGGTGAATATCCACGGTCGTACAGGGTCATCAGAATACGCTGTGCAGCGCTGCTGCTGCGCTGATCCACCAGCCGCCGGAACCAGCGTTTGAGGGTCGCCAGGTCCGGTTCGTCCGATGTTTTGGGCAAAGGGAAACCCTGCCGCCGCGAACCCCCTGATGTGCGTCTGGAAATCTGTGTCAGCCCGTGGACCAGGAAAAGATTGTGGTCCCTCTCGCCCACATCTTCCCACATATTTGCAGCCAGCGTCAAAATGGCCACTCCCGATGACCAACCCTCATTCGATTTATATGCCCCGTAAAAAAGTCCCTGCTGGATCATCTCCTGCGGCGTGGCACCCGCAGCCTTTAGCGCGGTAATCGCCTTGGCAATCAGGAGCGAGCTCCGATCTTTCAAACCCTGCTCAAGAATATACTTCCCCCGGTCAATCTGTCGGCGTCTGGCCGCCTCTTTTTCGCCCGGCGCAAGCCCCACGTACAGACATCCGTCATCCCGCACCTCCACGGGAAAGCTCTTCAGATCGTTTCCAGCTCCAGAGGTTATGAAACAACCGCCCGTCTTAAGGTCGAACTCCCAGTGGTGCCAGTGACAGATCAGGACCCCGTCCCGAACGCTGCCCTCGGACATCGGATATCCCATGTGCGGACAGCGGTTATCTACCGCATTGAACTCCCCCTCGTAGCGAAAAACGGCGATGTGGGTGCCCTCCACCGTAAACGGCTTCCCTTCGCCTTCTTCAAAATCATCAGCAGAGCACAATTTGTGATACACCAGATTGCCCGGATCCACCTCCGGAGAAACATCCAGAGTCATATCCCCGTCCATCAGTCGATCCTGGAAACTTTGAGTAGCGATAGCCATAACCATACCCCCTCAAAATAATGACCTGAAGTAGAAAAAAATAATAGACTAAAACCGCATTTTACGATTCAATAAAAAATATACTACAATTGCAGTACGTGGTCAATGTGATGGTTCTGTGTCCATCCCTGCTTACACCTGCAGGGACATGCCTGCGGATACCTCCCGCCTTTCATCCTGCTCATCCTAAAATCCCGACCCGTCGTTCTACCCAAAAAACAATTGACAGGTGCTCTCCACCGCCTTATTATTTTTTGTCGCCACGTCACGTAAGCCGTTCTTTTGCTGGATGGTGAACACATGGACTTTTCATCTTATGAACTCGGCGGATTTTACGACGAACTCTTTGAATCTCCGAACACGCCCCATCCCGGCGCGCGATTGCTCCTCGAAAAACTCGGCGAACTCTCCAAAGACGAACTCCAAAAACGCCATCAGGCCGCCGAACTGGCCTTGATGAACATGGGCATCACATTCAACGTGTATGGCCACGACGCTGGCGTTGAAAAAATTTTTCCCTTCGACATCATTCCGCGCATCGTTTCTCATACTGATTGGACCTACATCGAAAATGGCCTCAAGCAACGCATTCAGGCCCTCAACCTCTTCCTCTGCGACATCTACGCCGAGCAAAAAATCCTCAAAGACGGCATCATTCCCCGCTACGTCATCGACACAGCCAAAGAATTTCTAAAACCCTGCATTGGCCTTTCGCCAACCAAAGATGTGTGGTGTCACATTTCCGGCATTGACCTCGTGCGCGATAGAGACGGTCAGTTTTACATCCTCGAAGACAACATGCGCTGTCCTTCGGGCGTGTCTTATGTGCTTGAAAATCGCGAGGTTCTCAAACGCATATTTCCGGAAGTATTTGAAGCTTCTCATGTGCGACACGTCGATGACTATCCCGCTCAATTGCTCAACACACTGCGCTCTCTATCTCCTTCCCATGTCACATCCCCAACGGTCGTTTTACTCACACCCGGCATCTACAACTCGGCCTATTTTGAACATGCCTTTCTCGCCCAACAAATGGGTGTCGAATTGGTCGAAGGGCGGGACCTCGTCGTTGCCGATGGTTCTGTATCGATGCGAACGACCCGAGGATTCCAGCGCATTGACGTTATTTATCGGCGCATTGATGCCGAATTTCTCGACCCAAAAGTCTTTCGTCCCGATTCCATGCTGGGCGTACCTGGCCTCCTGGAGGTCTATAAAAACGGTCAGGTAGCCATCGCAAATGCACCCGGCACAGGTGTTGCCGACGACAAGGTCGTATATGCTTATGTGCCGCAAATCATCAAATATTATCTCAACGAAGACATCCTGCTGCCCAATGTGCCCACCTATGTTTGTTGGGACGACAAGCAACGCCAGCATGTACTCGAAAACCTGGACAACCTCGTGGTCAAAGCCGCGAATGAGTCGGGCGGATACGGCATGCTCATTGGCGTGAATTCCACACGAGCCGAACGCGAAGACTTTGCCAACCGCATCACCCAAAACCCACGCAATTATATTGCACAGCCCACCATTGCACTCTCGCGAAGCCCTATTCTGGTAGAAGACCACTTTGAAGGTAGGCATGTCGATTTGCGGCCCTATGTCCTCTACAATGGCGAAGACATTTATGTCTTGCCCGGTGGGCTGACGCGTGTAGCCCTTAAAAAAGGATCTCTGGTGGTCAACTCTTCACAAGGCGGGGGTAGCAAAGACACCTGGGTATTATACGACAGTGACGACCCATTTGTCCCGTCCAGGTATCTTTCACAAACGCACTAACACGCACGAGCCACCTTATGTTAAGCCGCGCAGCAGAATCCATTTACTGGATGAGTCGTTATCTTGAACGCGCCGAAAATGTCGCCCGCTTTATCGAGGTCAATTGCCACTTGATGCTCGACTTGCCCGTTGAAGCCAAAGGGCAGTGGGAACCGCTTGTGCTCACCACTGGCGATCAGGACCTGTTCTACGAAAACTACGCAACGGACAATCAAGCCAGCGTCATTGACTTCCTGACATTTAGTCCCATAAACCCCAACTCCATTATCTCCTGCTTGCAAAACGCCCGTGAAAATGCGCGTTCTATCCGAGAAATTATTTCACCGGAAATGTGGGAACAGATTAACAAATTCTACTTGCAGGTGCAAAACATCGACAAACCCCAAGCACAGGATACTCCCCATACCTACTTTACAGATATCATCATGGCCAGTCACCTGTTCACAGGCATTCAGCGCAACACCATGTCTCACAATGAAGCATGGCAATTTGCTCAACTGGGGCGGGACTTAGAACGCGCCGATAAGACCTCGCGCATCCTCGATGTCAAATACTTTTTTTTATTGCCCGAAGTTGGTGATGTGGGCACGCCCTTTGACAATATCCAGTGGTCGGCATTGCTCAAATCTGCCAGTGCCCTCGAAATGTATCGCAAGCAATATGGCCCTATCGACCCCCATAATGTGGTCGATTTCTTGCTCTTAAACCGCGAATTTCCCCGCGCTATTCGATACTGTCTCTCCAGAGCCAATCAATCCTTGCACACCATATCAGGCACACCCGAAAGCTCTTTCCAAAACACATCTGAACAAGTACTGGGTCGCCTGCTCGCCGAACTGGATTACACCAGCATCGATGAAATCATCACGCGGGGTCTGCACGAATACCTCGACGCATTTCAAACGCGCCTCAACCGGCTTGACAACGCTATATTTGAGACCTTCTTCGCAACTTCACCCTCCTCCACGACCGCCTGAAATCTTCCTCTTTTTTTGTTGTACAGGAAATCAGCCTTGTCCAAAACCCCAATTGCCGATATTATGCTCGAAGGGTACGCCATCGAACCCGGTTCTTACGACGAAATGTGGGATCCAAAAGACGGAGTACGCGCCCATTGGCATCCTTTTTTTCGCGCAATAGAACGCATGGGCAGCAAAGAACTCGCGCGCCGCCACCAGGAAGCGCGACTACGCGAAAACGGCGTTACGTACAATGGCGATCCCGATGGCTTGCACCACCCCTGGGAACTCGATCCTATACCTCTGCTGCTTCAGGCCAATGACTGGACCCATATTGCGCGAGGGGTGTCTCAACGCGCCGAATTGCTCAACCTCGTGCTCAAAGACATCTACGGTCCCCAAACACTCATCCGAGAGGGTCTGTTGCCTTTTGAGCTCATCTATAATCACGCCGGTTTTTTGAGGTCCTGCAAAGATATCTTTCTGCCTGCCGAGCATCAATTGCGCGTCTATGCCGCCAATCTCGCGCGAGGACCCGATGGACAGATGTGGGTTTTGTACGACCGCACACAGGCGCCTTCGGGCCTGGGATACGCGCTCGAAAACAGAACCACGATGTCGCGCATCATGCCCGCCTTGTTCAACAACTGCAATGTGCGACGTCTGGCTAATTTTTTTCGCACCTTTCAGGCCGGTCTATCTGAAATTGCTCCTCACGATAAAGAAAACCCCCGGATCGTCGTACTGACCCCGGGGCCTTTTAACGCCGCCTATTTTGAGCATGCATATCTCTCGGCTTATCTGGATTATACCCTTGTGCAAGGCGATAACCTCACCGTGCGCGATGGGCGCATGTGGCTCAAATCCATTGATGGCTTGCATCCTGTTGATATCATTTTGCGCCGCATCAATGGCGATTTTTGCGACCCATTGGAACTCAACGAAGAATCGCAACTCGGCGTTGCCGGTCTGCTCAATGCCGTGCGAAATGGGCATGTAGCCATTGCCAATCCCCTGGGCAGTAGCATGCTCGAAAATCTGGGCTTGATGCCTTTTTTGCCCGGCATTGCACGACACTTGCTGGGCGAAGATCTCATCCTGCCCTCGGTGGCCACCTGGTGGTGCGGGCAAGCGCGAGAAATGAACTATGTGCTCGATCATCTCGACAGCCTGGTTCTCTGTCCAATTGATCAGCAATCCGTTATCCCCCGCGTCTTCGGCGCCTTGCTCAGCCGTGCCGAGCGCGAAGTCTGGCGCGATCGCATCAGGGCAAATCCCACCCATTACGCAGGCCTGGAACACGTCAGCTTTGCAACGGCACCTTCCCTGATCAACGGCCACCTCGAATCTCGCTACACCACCCTCACAGCCTTTGCAGTCTCCCACCAAAATACATACTCAGTAATGCCCGGAGGTCTCACGCGCAGCGCACCCGAGCGCGGCAATTTTGTCGTTCCTACGCATACATTTGTACACAGCAAAGACACCTGGGTGATTGACGGTCACCCACACCGGAACTTTGGCGCATGAATTATCGCATCACACATCAGAGCCACTACGAATATGCAGAGACCGTGAGTCTGTCTCACAATCAAGCCCGATTGAGCCCGCGCAGTTTTTTTAATCAGACATGCTTGAATAGCCACATCACCATCAATCCACAGCCAGCATCCTTTCGCGAGCGAAAAGATTTTTTTGGCAACCGAACCGCCTATTTTTCCATCGAACAACCCCACAATATCCTCTCAGTCACAGCCGAAAGCGATGTGCATATCGTATCGCAAACCCGATTGACCAGCGATATGCCCTGGGAAACCGTGTGTCACATCCTCAAAACCACAACCGATCCCGACCTTCTTTCAGTGCGCCAATTTGTACTGGATTCTCCCAAAGCCACTACCGTCCCCGAGTTGACAAAATATGCAGAACCGTCATTTTCTAAAGACCGTCCCTTTATAGAAGCGGTTAGCGACCTCACCCAACGCATCTACAACGACTTTGAATACGTACCTGGATTTACCACCATATCCACGCCATTATCCGATGTATTCAAACACCGCAAAGGCGTGTGTCAGGACTTTGCCCACCTGGCCATCGGTTGCCTCCGCGCTATGGGTCTGGCCGCGCGCTATATAAGCGGCTATCTCGAGACCCTGCCCTCCCCCGACACAGATTACCTGATTGGCGCGGATGCCTCCCATGCCTGGTTCTCTGTGTACCTGCCCAATCACGGCTGGATCGACTTTGATCCGACCAACAATCTCATACCCGGTGACCGGCACATCACCGTGGCATGGGGCCGTGACTTTGCCGATGTCACCCCTCTCAAAGGCGTAGTCCTGGGCGGTGGTCAACACGCGCTCACCGTATCCGTCACTGTGGAACCAATAGAAGGGGAATTTGCGCTCGCTTAAGGAAAGTGAACTAATCTAAATAAAAGAGTCCTACCGAATCCGGTAGGACTGTTATTTTTTTATCATTGCTTTCACGCCTCTATAACTGCTTTCATAACCGTCACTTTCTCCAGACGCCCAGGAACTGGATCAAACCCAACGCCGGGCGTCTCATCCAGTACTACATTGCAATTCTCATCCTGCTCAACCCACCGGTCTGTAATATCCTCAACATAGAACTTGCGGGAGGGAAAAACATCTGCCGGATAGTTAAATCCCGGCAACGTGCCCAACGCCGCACAAATCCCAGCGCCAACACTACTCTCCAGCATCCCGCCCACCCACGCATCTATACCCGCATCGCGCGCCATGTCGTGAATTTTCACAGCGTTTAACAAACCTCCCACGCGGCCTGGTTTCACATTGATCACGCGACAGGCGCCAATTTTCAAAGCGAGTTCAAAATCCCGCGGACGTTTTACTGACTCATCTAAACACACAGGCGTTTCAATTTGGCTTTGCAACTCCGCATGCTCGATCAGATCCAGATGATCCAATGGCTGTTCAATCATCGCCAAATTAAACTGATCAAATGCCTTGAGCGTATCAAAATCCGTGTTCAAATCATATCCCGAGTTGCAATCCACATGAATCACGGGATCGGGAAAAGTCGAGCGTACGGCTTTGAGCACCTCGATATCCCACCCGTGTCGTACCTTCAATTTGATACGCGGATACCCTACATCCACAGCCCCCTGGATCAGCGATAAAAGTTCATCAATCGTATCCTGTACACCAAAATCAGCACCACATACCACTGTCGGATCGGTCGCTCCCAGCGACTGCCAGAGCGGTATGCCCTTCAACTTGCTATCCAATGCCCACCACGCGGTCTCTACAGCCGCTTTGGCAAAGGGATTGCCTTTAAACACCGCAATCCGCGCCATCAGTTCCGCCGCCGTCTCTATCTGCTCTCCCACCAGATAGGGCAAAAAAAATTCCTGCGCCGTCTCATAAACAGATCGGGCAGATTCGGACGAATAGGTCGGCGCATAAAACGGCGTAGCCTCACCCCAGGCAACGGTTCCTCCACTCGAGAGTTTAACCATCACCGAATGAATCGTCGCATCCTCGCCATAAGCCGTGCGCCACGGCGAAATCAGCGGCAACTCGACATATCGAATTTCCGCGGCATCTATTTTCACCTGCAAATCCTCTTAAGTGAAGCAATAACAGTCCATCTATACAATGTACCGCCCGTTGGGTAGCCGAGCAAGGTTTTCTTGATTAGTCACGACAATTCTTGACACGCGAGATCAAATCGGCTATTATTTTCGGCAATTCTGGAAAAATTCCTCTGTAAACACAAAGGAAAGCGGATACGAGATTGGAAGAGGTAAAAGCATGACCATCAAACGCGCAGAACTGGACCGACGAGAGATCGATTTCTCGGATGTGGTCTCCGGACACCAGCTATCGCCTGTACATCCTGGTGAAATCCTGCGCGATGAGTTTCTTATTCCGATGAATCTCAGTGTGACTCGCCTTGCTCAAGGGATCAAGGTTTCGGAGAAGGACTTAGACGCTATCGTGCATGGAATTAATGGAATTACAATCGATACCGCGCTACGCCTTGGTCACTACTTTGGCATGACCCCTGAGTTCTGGATGAATCTTCAAACCCACTACGATCTCGATGTCGCCGAGCACACAGTACGTCTCAAAATTGAGCGGGAGATAGAGCCGTATGCTGAGTTCGCACCATCTTCCGACTCAGCACGGCAAATGGACACAACATGATCTCTATTTCGACCCTGAAGAAAATTTTATCCCGACAAGACGGCCGGGAGCAACTTCGAACTCCGAAACACGAGGAAGCCAACTTGCGTTTGCAATACCGCAAGCTGGATGTAGGATATCTGTCTCTCTATGACGGAAAGTGGCATTTCGAGTACACCGATGATTTCCGGTGCCAGACGAATGTTTGCCCTCTCATTGACTTTCCCCATACAGACAAGCCCTACGAATCCGAAGTATTGTGGCCGTTCTTCGCTATTCGCATCCCCGGCCTGGGACAACCAGCTGTCCAGCGCGTGATCCGCGAGGAGAACCTCGATAAACATAACGAAGCCCAACTTCTCAAGCGTTTTGGCAAAATGACAATCGCAAATCCGTTCATCCTGACCCCAATCTCTCAGGAGTGAAAATCACGCTGTTTTATCCGTCGCGTTTCACAAGCCGCCACTCGCGCTTCTGTGAGTGGCGGTATCTTTTTTTACCAACCAAATCGCATTGCCCCTGCATTTGATCTATCACCGTAACTGCACAAAACCTCTTTTTCTAAATTGGTGAGAAAAATCCCATCCTCATTTATCTTCCCTACAAAGATGTAAAGAAGCAAGAGTTAAAAACGCAGGGCAACTCGAAAACCGTTGCTGAGGTCCCGGATAACGGTGTAAATCCCACTGCGATTCGCCGAACGCAAGACCCACGGTTCGTCGTACCACGAACCACCACGCAACACGCGCCTATCGCAACTACCAGACTCCCACGCAGAACCGTCGGTAGGTGCGCCCACATAGCTATCATTCCAACAGTCTTCCACCCACTCCCACACATTGCCGTGCATATCGTGAATGCCCCAAGCATTGGCTCTGAAACTACCCACTAGTGCCGTCTTGTCAGCATCCCACCGACTGCCACAACCATCGCAATTGGCACGGTTGCGACCTATCTCGTTGCCCCAGCTATACCGTGTATCCGTACCTGATCGCGCCACATACTCCCATTCTGATTCACTCAGCAATCCATATTTATGGCCCGTCCTTGCAGACAACCAACGCACATAAGACTGCGCATCTTTCCAACTCACATTGATCACCGGACGATTCCCACGGCCCCAACCCTCATCAGAAACATACCTATCGCAACCACCAGCATCTGCACATGCATCCCACTCGGCAAACGTTACCTCATACACGCCCACTGCAAACCGATAATCTATACGCACAGCATGACGAGGACCCTCATCATCATGGCCTTTCTCCCCGCTGGGAGACCCCATCGTGAACGAACCTGATGGGACCACCACCATCTCCGGACATTCATTACAGTCCCTGAATCTCCCGACTACCCTCTGTTCTTGACGACGCGCTGACTCACGCGCCGCATCTACCCCTACTGCTTCCTGTGTCCGACGACGCTGATCGGGGAGATAATAATAATAGACGACGGCACAGGCCCACAGAGCAACCACGCAGGCAAACGCAACAAATAACTTTCCTTTGGACTTAGTGGAATGATGCACAGGTGGGGCATCATCTCTCTCTTGATCCTGCACTTCTGATCGGGTTGCGGTTTCAGACCTTGTGACTGACAGTTCCTCATCCACACTACCTGGTACCTCCCCCTCCAGCGCAACACGCCAAGCTGCCACACTTTGCGGGCGATCCCCTTCATCCACTGCCAACGCCCAATCTATCGCCGATAAAAATCCAGCACTCGCTTGACCCGCACATCGCTCAACTACTGGGATCAGAGGATCATCACGCATCCGATCTGTCGCATCATCCGGAACCTCACCCGTCAATGCGCGGTAGCATACGCCCCCCAACGTATAGATGTCTGTCCATGGGCCCTGATCACCCCGACTCGAATACTGCTCTATCGGCGCATATCCCGGCGTGATAATTGACGTAACTGAACGGCTCCTTGCACCTATCGCCTGACGCGCTGAACCAAAGTCCAACAACACAGGCGAATTGTCCTCGTCTCGGATGATGATATTGCCAGGCTTAATATCTCGATGCAAAAAATCAGCCCTGTGCACCACCTCCAGACCATCAAGGATCGGATACAGTATGGATTTGAGCTCAGATTCTTTCAATGTCCCTTTGCGTTCCAAAAACGCCGATAAGGTCTCACCCTCAGCATATTCCATCACGATATACGCCGTACCATGTGCCTCAAAGAAACGATACACCTTAATAATGTGGCGATGATCAAAGCGAGCTAAGGCACGCGCTTCATCCACGAAGCGATCTAATCCCCACTCAAAATCACCTCGAAACTGGCTCGCTTGTGGCACAACGCTATTATCACCTGTACGTGTAGCAATATCAGACGGCAGGTATTCCTTGATAGCAACGGCTTTGTCCAAATTGTGGTCAAAGCCGAGATAGGTCATGCCGAATCCCCCAAAGCCGAGGACACGTACCAGTTCGTATTCCTGAAGTCGGTGCCCTTGTGGCAGGGCGTTAAGAGGTTGTTGTGCTTCGTTCACCTCGTTCCTTTCGATTGGGTCGTAGTGTCGGGTGTTGTTGATCGCTGCGCTGGAATGTCTTCGGTTTCTTTCTTCGATGATTCCTCATTCACCTTGCCTGTGTCGAGTTGTGCTGGCGCATCCTTTGCAGGTGGCTCTGCCTGTGGAGATTTGCCCCCGGTCTGCACTTCTGGCAAATCAGAAGTAATCGTTTCCGTGCCAGTAGCTGGTGGAGAAACATCCTGTTTAGTAGGCTCTTCCTGCGGTGCCTCTGGAGGTTCAATCGCCGCCTCTTTATCAGACATGTGCGACGTAAGCCAATAAACCACTCCAAGTGCTATCAAGACCCCGTATAACGATATCCAAAACAGGCTCTTCTTTCGTCCTTGTCGCTGAAGACCCTCGCGCTGTTTGGACTCCTCCTGAACAGCATCAAAGGGAAGCTCTTCCACCCCACAATCTGTCTCCGGAGCATAGAGCAACACCGTAGTATTGTCCTGATTGGGATGTCCGACTTCTTCCACAGCATGTATAAGTGCCTCAACGACTTCTGACAGAGTATCATCCTGCATGTCCTGTAAAATACCCGCAATCTCCTCATCCTCCAGTGTCATTAAACCATCACTCGCCAATAACAGGCGGTCGCTTTTCCGAATAGCAACAGGTTGCGAGGAGACATCAATCATGTGAATTTCATCGCCCATAACCGCCGAGCGTAGAGCGTGGCGTTTGGGATCCGTCGCCGCTTCTTCCTCAGTCATACGCCCAACCGCCACCAGGTTCGCAAGCACTGGTGCCATCGAATGATCGGCATTGAGACGGTGTAACTTGCCATCGCGGAACAACCACAAAGGAGAATCGCCCACGCTGATCCAGTCGAGTCCGTGTTGTGAAACAACGGCTGCGACCACAGTCGATCCCATGCCCTCCAATTCAGGGTTTTCTTTGATTGCTTCGGCGAGGGCATCATTGGCCGCATTGAGACAGACCCGGAGACGATCTGGAATCGGCCCATCCGTGTCGTGATAGATCTCCACAAAGGTCTTGACCACCGTCCTGCTCGCCGTACCGCCGCTGACGTGCCCACCCATCCCATCAGCTATCAACAAGACTTCGCTCCCATCAGCATCGGGATCACCCGGCTCAATCAGGCCGTAATCGTCCTCCTGATATTCCCGTCCACCGGGAATTTGCTGCGCGGCAAATCGTCCGTCTAAAAGATCCATATACTTCCTCTTAATCGCGTGTTCTACCTGAGCACGATTATCAGTATTACTGTGTATGCACTCATGGCCTTCATCGGGCCGCGTTCAAAACTGACCACAGGTGGATCAACCAGCCCATCCAGATAAACCACAGGATAGCCGCCAGAACAAATTGGAAAAGGGCAATTAGCAAACGTCCCTGAAGCAACTGCCCCAAACTCGGAATAAAAAAACTACACAAAGCTGCAAGAACATTACCGCCCGAACCTTGTCCCGCCATACTATTTCCTCCTTTTATCGACATTAATAAAACCGCGTTGCCCCAACACTGCTATTTTTCTCGCCCTCCATAACGACGCAACACCTCAGCGGCCTCACGAGCATTTTGCCCAATCGCAAGGCGTAGCGGCGTCACTCCATTAATCTTCGCGTTGACATCGGCTCCATGTTTGAGCAATACCTCTACCATCCTATGAGCGTTTTTCTGCGCCGCCCAGTGCAGCGGCGTTCTGCCAGTGTTGTCTTTTGCGTGGACATCGGCGCCTGACTTGAGCAATATTTCGGCTGTCGCAGAAGCATCTTGCAACGCCGCCGAGTGTAGTGGCGTCCTGCCTTCGTTGTTTTTGGCGTATATATTGGTGCTGGCCTTGAGCAATATTTCGGCTGTCGCAGAAGCATCTTTATACGCTGCCCAATGCAGCGGCGTATTGCCATCATTATCTTTTGCGTTTATATCGGCTCCTGACTTGAGCAGGAATATAGTCAGCATAGGTAAGTTCAGTTTCGCTGTAATGTGCAGGTCCGTCTCACCCTTGTGTCTTCCCCTCGGCTGTGGCATGCGCCCTACCTTTGCGACAAATGCCTGACGCTGCTTTTCCAATAATGCCGCTTGCTCTTGACGTTGCTTCTCAGCCTGTTCGGCTACCAGTCTTGCTTGCTCTTGACGTTGCTTTTCCAATAATGCTGCTTGTTCCTGACGCCGCTTCTCAGCCTGTTCGGCTACCCATCTTGCTTGCTCTTGACGCTGCTTCTCAGCCTGTTCTTGACGCCACCTCTCCGCTTGGCGTGATGATGACAAACGACTTTCCAATTCTGACAACATAGGCGCATCTGAATCAATCACACGTATCGAATCCACATAGATACCCGCTATAATGAAATCCTTATCCTTCAAAGCTTCCTTAAATTTCTCCTCATACCGTTCAATTTTGGCCTGAGATTTTTTGTTTTCCCACCACAAATACCCCCCTAAACTCACAAGCAATAGACACAAACCCAAAGCTCCCCACAGCACCTTGCCGTGGACCCTTGGTTGTCGCTCTGACTCGGATGCAACAACTTGAGACACAGCAGATGGTGTACTTGCCTCCTCAACAGGAGCAACAGAAATCGAACTGTCGTCGCCTGATGGAAAAGCAGTGACTGTCGTCCCTTCCAACTTTGCACGCCATTCAGTGATACTCTGCGGACGATCTCCCTCATCCACAGCCAACGCCCAATCTATTGCAGACAGAAATTCTGCACTCACTTGACCTGCACATCGCTCAGACACTGGAATCAGAGGATCATCACGCATGCGATCCGTCGCATCATACGGCACTTCACCAGTCAATGCTCGATAGCATACACCGCCCAATGCATAGATATCTGTCCAGGGGCCTTGATCTCCCCGACTCGAATACTGCTCTATCGGCGCGTAACCCGGCGTAATAATTGACGTAACTGAACGACTTCGAGCACCTATTGCCTGACGTGCTGAACCAAAGTCTAACAACACGGGCGAATCATCCTCATCACGAATGATGATGTTACCCGGCTTGATATCTCGATGCAAAAAATCTGCCCTATGCACCACCTCCAGACCATCAAGGATCGGATACAGTATGGATTTGAGCTCAGATTCTTTCAATGTCCCTTTGCGTTCCAAAAACGCCGATAAGGTCTCACCCTCAGCATATTCCATCACGATATACGCCGTACCATGTGCCTCAAAGAAACGATACACCTTAATAATGTGGCGATGATCAAAGCGAGCTAAGGCACGCGCTTCATCCACGAAGCGATCTAATCCCCACTCAAAATCACCTCGAAACTGACTCGCTTGTGGGGCAACACTGTTATCGCTTGTACGGGTAGCAATATCGGATGGGAGGTATTCTTTGATAGCAACGGCTTTGTCCAGATTGTGGTCAAAGCCGAGATAGGTCATGCCGAATCCGCCAAAGCCGAGGACACGTACCAGTTCGTATTCCTGAAGCCGGTACCCCTGGGGTAAGGCGTTAAGGGGTTGTTGTGCATCGTTCATAGCATTTCTCTTGATGATGTATTTTTTCCGTCAAAAAAATAACAATCAAAACCTTCTGGATTGCGGCTAAGATCATGCCGCAATGACAATCAAAACTACTGGATTACTGGCGTTGTAGTGAGGATATCCCCTGCCTCCGGTAGGCGCGTGGTGACTCGACGCCCTGCCGCAATGACAATCGCTATTCCTGACTCTCTTCTGTATCCTGCCAATCAAATGCATCGCCGCATAAGGGCATAAATCGCAGAACCGTATTGCCGATGCTAATATGGCTCAACGCGGGCAGTTCAACCGGGGTAAGCACGGGCTGATCATTGAGGTAGGTTAGATTAGTACCCCCACCGTGCTGCACATAAAACTTCCTGCCACGCGGATCATAGGTCACAGTAGCATGTCCGCCACGCGAAATTTGATCATCACCGAAATTGAGATTGACGCGGTCAGTTTCTCCGCGTCCAATCGAATTAGAACCATAACCCAATTGCATGGCCCTTCCTTTTCCTGGTCCCTTGACAATAACCAACCATCCCACAACCGGATCATCCATACCGTTGGATTCCTCAGCGCGTTCTTCCAGACGCGCTTGATCTTCCTGCCTGCGACGACCACCTACGATCCGGGTCTTTTCTTCAGGAATCGCTTGGGATTGAGAACCGCTCGCATCCATCTTTTGAGTAGGTGCATCCAAACGCCCAGAACCAGCGGCTTGATCACCGCCCGGTGGTGCTGGCGGCATCGGCCTTTGTGCCCTATCAGTCGGCTGGGTCGCATCTTCTCCTTTATTCGTTTTCTCTTCAATAATCTTACCATCGGGTCCGCGATAAACAGGCATAACACTACCCTCCTATTTTTCATAAAGTCGGTTGATTAAATTATCCAAACAGTACTGGCCCGATTGATTCAAAGCCATCTCTTCTCTACCTTGCGCGATATGCAGTGCAAAAACCAACAGTGCTGATTGAATCAGAGCGAGTAAGGTCGTGTAAAACGCGACACCCAGCCGCCCGGTGATCTGCGCCAGCAACTTTGGATCTTGTGGATTTTCAACACTCGCCGCATAATCCAGTGCAAACGCAATCCCCACCACCGTGCCAATAAAACCCATCGTAGGAATCAGCCAGACGAGATATCGCAGCATAGTATATTTGAGTTCAAGTTCGTGCTGAAATAATTCCAGAGAAGAATTTAACAGAGAATTGGTCTGATTGACCGATCTGCTCCCCTGAAATTGCAAAATACAGCGCGCGATTAAGCGTTGTAAAAAGAAAGTCCGTTCCCCATCCATGGGGCGCATCTTTTGATAGAGAGTTCCCAGGTCCTGTGCCCGCAACATGGTCTCTTCATCTTCTGGAAGGTATCGCCTGGAGATCTGTGCCAACTCCAAATTGGACTGGTTGAATCGCCCCCACAACTCGCCACATCCCATGCAAAACATCAGCCACATGACATTCTGGATCGTAAATGGATAAGGAAAATTTTCCGTGTGGCGATCGAGCAAAAAAGCACCCACCTGTGAATCGGGATTATCAAAGATAGTACTCAGCAGCGCAATAAGGACAATACCGATTCCCAAACCGATGCCAGATGCAATGAGGCGTTGATTTATTTCCACTGTTTGATCCGTTGCCATGTCAGTCCTCGTCTCCTATAATTTCACCCGTATCTACATTGCGACGCACTGGCCCCTCGGGCAAATCATCCTTGCGTCTTACAATATCCCGGTCGCCTTGCTTAACCATCGCCATAAGTTGCTGTGCGGTCGTCTGATACCGACCGAGCAAAATTGCATCCATCGGAGCTATAAAACCCTGCGTAATAGGCTGCCACTCGCCATTTCGCGCAACACAACTTCCGCCGCTACTACCGCAATCGGTTAGATAGTACGCCCCCTTCGCAGTCACAACCAATTCCGCCTGAACGCGAGACACTGTGCTGTCATCAATGCGAATATCCACATCCGAACCGCGACCAATTCGATAAATAGAAAATTTAGACATCTCGAAATCCTCTCAACCGGGTTTGGCACCTACGAAGTAACCACCATTCCGCTTTGTCAACTGCACCAGAAAATCGATAAAATCTCGTTTTGTGACATAGATGCCAATAGCGACAGCGTGTATCGGTATTTTTTTTCTATTTTGAGCCGTTACAGCATTGACGACCTGCCGCCAATCTTCCGAGGGAGCACCATCGCTCAATAGAATAATCTCTTCGGGATTAAGCGCCAGTGCTGCCGTCAGAGCTTCGCGGGTTGGCGTACCACCATCCACGAGACCCATCCAATTGTTTATGGTCGCTACAACGCGATTTCGCGTATTCTTCTGTACTCGAAAATAACGCCTATTTTCAGGCCAAAAATGCAATCGCGCCCTGCGATTTGGGGAGTGAAAACCAATAAGAACCAATTCTATTTCCGATTGAAAAGAAGCAAGCATATCTCGTACTGACAATGTGATGAATTGGCGATAGTCTTGTCCACGAGGTTGATAAATACTGCCTGACATATCCACTACAATGACAAATTTTCTTGCTGTGGTCTTAATACCCAGTAAAACAGATGTGCCATTGAGTTGCTTTTCCAGAGCTTTAATTCGTTCTTCAAGTGGATTATTTTGGGGTTTCGGGGCTTTAGTCCGCTCTTGTTCCAGCTTAGCTCTTTCTTGTTCCAGTTTGGCCATTTCTTGTTCCAGTTTGACCCGCTCCTGTTTTAATCTGATCTGCTCTTGTTCCAATCTGGCTTTTTCTCGCTGCAGTTCAGCATCTTCAACCTTTGTTTTTGGAACTTTGGCTTTCTCCTGTTTCAATTTAGCCCGCTCTTGTTCCAACCCAGTCCTTTCCTGCCTTAGTTTAGCCCGCTCTTGTTCCAATCTGGCTTTTTCTTCAACTATACGTTTTGATGAATCGCCCAGATTTGGAAAAAAGGGAAACAACACAATGGTAATCAAAATAAAAGCTCCCATTGCCGAAGCGAATAAATCGAGCGCAGACATGCTAAAAATGTTAATTTCTCGGCTGCGTTTTTTCATTTCCAGGATGCTCCTATTCCAACTTTGAAACTCTGAACTCCAAACCACCCAATCTCACTAAAGCCCCATAGTCTAAAAGCATGGGCTGAAACGGAGACAATTTGTGGTGATTCAGAAAAGTCCCGTTACGCGAGTTCAAATCTTCAATATAAAACTGACCCGCTTGTACAGCTATTCGCGCATGCCGTCTCGATACATTTTGGTCCTGTATAATTTCATTCACCAACTCGGGATGCCTGCCCAAAGAAATTCCCAAACGCTGCCCCGCGAATCTGTTTGGCGGTAAAGCAATGCGGATGGGATTGCCATTACCATCAAACCCGGCCAGCATCAGACCGTGTTCTGGAAGTTTTTCGGTTACTCGTTTTTGGACAGTTCCGATGGGTTCTTTTGCTTTTAAGTGCTGGCTGATATACTCTGCGACGTGAATGATTTGTTGCCGGGGCTTCTTCAAGGCAAGTATCAGGGCAGCCAAAGCCACAGCACCCAACAATATAATCCAAATAAGAAATCTCTGGCTCGCATCGTCGGCTTGAGTCTTTGTTCGTTCTGCCTCCGCAGAACGCCCGGTAGAATCAGCCGTCAAACACGCATCGTCCTCAGATTGAAAAGAGATTGCGTTGTCGCGTAACAGCTTGGCCAACTCCTCAATATGAGAAGACCAGTAAATACCCGCCGCGTGATGAACTCGCGTTACCCCATCAGATGGACCAGCAATGACGACAAGTGATGCCTGCGTATTAACTCCAATCACCCTTCCGCAGTCGTCCAACAAAGGGCCGCCGCTATTACCGGGGTTCGTAGGCGCGTTGTGTTGAATAATCCTGAATTTTTGAGTCTTCCATGCACCTGAAAAAATTCTACCAATAACACCATCCTGTACAGTTGGATCATAGGCAGGTCTGTTCCTATCGGCTCCCCCCGGATAACCGATAGCCCACACCTTCTGCCCCTTCCTCGATGGCGCGAGCGAAAGCGTAATCGGTGGAAGATTGATCCCCGGCGCGCGTACGATTGCCAGATCGAATTCATAGGACATGGCAATTACGTCAACATCGTACAGGGTATTGGAATTTGTCGGTATTGTTTTGATCAAACTGCCATCGGCAATAACGTGTACATTCGTGGCGATATAACCCCGATCGTTGATCACAAATCCAGTACCCGTACCAATCCCCTGACTTGTCTTCGTCACAATACGCACAACACTCTTCTCAAGCGCTTCAAAGTCTGGCGCAGCAACAGCATCGCGAAAAAAAAACAGAAACACGAGAACAAGACCGACAAGACGCCAATATTTGCATATCAGTTGCAATTTTCACTCCTGCATCAAACGTACCTGAAAAACAACAGGCCCCACCTCGAGTTGGTCATTGTTTTGCAACACCGCAGGTTCGCGCGGATTGAGCAAGCGTCCGTTAATTCTGGAACCATTCGTACTACCCAGATCCTCTACATAGAGATTTCCGTCAGCATACAAAAGCCTGATGTGTTCGCGGGATACGGACTCGTGGTCAATAATAAATTCCGCGTTGGCAGGGCTTCTTCCAAGCGTGACACCTGAAGGCAGAGCCAATGCTGGGATACTCAACGCAAAGGGTTGGCCCGTGTTGTCCTGACCCTCTAATAGACATCTGAAAGGTGCAAACTGTGGTGCCTCAGACACAGCTTGTCGTGCGGCTTCGGCCTCTTGTTCTGCCTCGCTCAAACGAGAAGCAGTCGCTTGCAATTGTGCCCTTTTCCTGCGTGCGAACATAAACCAGCCGAAAAGCACCAGAATGACCAGAATACCCCCGGAGACGATGGCCCATTGTAATCTTTGCGATGTCTTTTCACGCTCTTCTTGATGTACTGCGGCGAGACTATCTGCCGCTGATTTTTGAGCAGCAATACGCTCCTGTGTCGCCTTCTTTAATGAATCTGTCCTCGCCTTCTCCTGTTCTAATGCCAGCCGCGCTGTATTGATACTATCTTGTGCTGCCTTAACACTATCTGCCGCTGCCTTACTTGCTAAGTCTGCCTGTGCTTTCGCCTTTTCGGCTGCCAGCCGAGCGGCTTCTGCTTTTTCAGCCGCCTGTTGTTTTTCTTTGACAGCTTTTTCAGCCGCCAATCGGGCAACCCTTTCTGCGCTAACACTATCTCTTGCTGCTTTTGCTACCGCTTTGATACTATCTTCTGCGATTTTTCTATCTCGTTCAGTACGTTCAACGGCACTCAAACATTCTTCTTTAACTACTGAATGTGTAATTTCCCGGTCTTTGAGCACAGCAATGATATCGACGCTACGCAAGGCAAAAACTGTTCCTCTGGGTTCCACATTTTTCCGAAACGGCCAGGATCCGCTCTTCGGGTCTGGCAGATTGATAGCGACAACATCACCACACTCATTAAACAGAGGCATACCAAATGCTTTGGAAGTCACCATGGCATTGTGCTGTAGCAGATGTGCCACGGGATCACTCACCTTTTTTCCCGGCACATCCTGGTATGTACCAATAGTCCCGCGGGCAATCTGGATACTATCCTGAGGCGTCAGCTTCAGGGTTTCCACCATCCGGCCCACAGCGGCTCCTCGCTCGGATAAATTGAGAGGCAGTAAACCTAGACCCTGTGCGCGCAACAAAGCGAGATTCAATTCACGATTGGCAAAGACCTGCTGTGACACGATCTCGGCACCAGTCTTTCGAGCCCGGACAGTCAATCCCTCCGCATCCGCCAGGAGATGGGCATTCGTCAGCACATACCCCTCTTCATTCACAACAAAACCGCTTCCCTCAGCCAAAATCTTATGATTCTTGTACACACGCACCTGCACGATGCTCTCAGATACGACAGCAACATCTATTTCCGCAAATACAGGGCTGAGGAATAGGAACATCACGAAATGCACAAAAAGAAAAACACGCATGATGATCTCCTTCATAAACGAAGAAAATGGGTGGACATGAAGGATTCGACATAAATAACTCAAGTTGTGTGGTCTTAGAGTTACTCCGTTTTGGTAGATCGTATCGAAGGTTCACCCCAGTCATCCTGAGCTATCTGTTTTGCATAGGTCCGCGTCCTTCGCACGTCATATTTGCGCGGGGACACACGGGGACGTACCGAAAATTTGAAGACCGTTGAGAAAAAGAATTTTTAATTTAAGTGCAAAAAGCGTGCCAATGTGAGCGGTGTCCAGAAAGTTATATTCGTAACGCGTTGTTTTACATAAAGAAAAAGAGCCAATCTGACTATATCATAATGTCGCAAGATAGTCGGATTGGCTCTTTGCAAGACCTTATATGGTCTTAAAAGACGTACTATGGTCTCAATGGTCCCGAGACTATAGTACATTCTTCATTATCATTATACCACACAACTTGAATGAAATATAAAAAAAGAGGTTCCAGATACCTGTCTGCACAGGCCCTGGAACCTCCCGAAGAAATTTATCTCGCCTTACTCAACAACATTAAAATTTCCGTACACGAGACAAGAAACCATCAGACATAGACTGAGCCAACTCATCGTTGAAAACCAGAACAAGATCAGGATATTCAAGAATTAACCTGCATATCCAAGAAAGCCCTGGGCGTGAGAATGGGTATATCTTGAAAATCACTTAAGGCAGTAAGGTGTCGATCTCCAGAGATGATGTAATCTGCCTCGGCTTCAAGAGCGCACCCCAGCACCATATTATCATCAGGATCCGCATCTATCAAGTTTACTTCTCTATGACCAGCGGTTAATTCCGCTATCGCAACAATCTTATCTACGATCTCTCCTGCCTGCTCAACGGTCTTTCCCCCTCTTTTTAGCAAATCAGCCATCTTTTCATAATGAATGACGCGCTGAATTTCATCTATAAGAGGTGCAGAGAGACAAAGAGATGCTTTCTGGTCAAAGACCAGATCGAGTATAATGCCTGGACTCCCGTGCGGATTCAGAATAGCACTGATTAATACATTGGTATCCAGCACAATTCGCGTCATGATCTTTGCGCTCTTACTGCCCGTCTGGACTCACCAATAATCTGTTCAATCTCCTCGGAGGATATATCCTTAAAGCCTGCCCGGAACTGCGCCACGGCCTCTCGGATATCTTCGCGTGTCTGTGAGGACTCATCCTCTATGATAATGAAGGCTCGAGCCTTAGTCGTCTTAGGCTTCCCCGTGGCCTCGAGCCGTTCAATCAGTGCGCCAATGGTGGTATTGGTCTCGGTAATTTTCATATTTTCCTCGACACACTTTATTCCACAACATCAAAGTCATGGAAATCTTCGCCAGCTTCGAGCGATAGAATTTCCAGAGCCGTTGCGGCGCCTTGCCCGGCGGAAATAATCGCCTGCGTGCGGATGAGACGCGTATTCCAACCCACTGCAAAAAGTCCTTCGACGGAGGTGCGACCATCTCCATCGGCAACAATACCCTTATTCTCCTTGGCCAAACTCAAACCTTCAGCCAATTTGGTATTTGTGCCAGTCGCCAAAATGAGATACTTCCCTTCTCTTCGATCTCCATCCCCCGTTGTAACCACAAACCCACCATCGGTCTTTTCGGCATCGGTCACTTCTACATCCTCAATTTTGCCCCCCAAATTCTGGACCTGCGCTCGACCTACCCGCTGAAACTCACTCCCCGTCATCTCGGGAATGCCCAGATAATTGTAGAGCATCGCCTTGTGCATCGGCGTTCCATCTTGCCCAAACACCGTCACATTCTGACCATTCTTCGTCAAAAACAACGCGGCACTCAGTCCCGCAGGTCCATCGCCTATAATCAAAACATCTGCCATAACCTATCCTTTCATTTGGAATTTAGCTGTTCGATTGTTGACGCCTCTGTCAAATTAGTATCCCGAACCAACTTCATCCAGTAATTTTTCCAGTGCCTCAACATCTGTAACGGGTTCTGAGCACACAAAATTGCGACAGATATAAGCCGTGGCGCGTCCGTCGATCATACCGCGATTTTGCAGAAGTGGAATAGCGTCGGACACTGGATCACTTCCCCCACATAAAACGACATTGGGTCGCCATGTTTTATTCACCACATTGAGCAGCGCAACCGTATCCTCTCTATCTCGATCCCCCAAAACAGCGACTTCAACTGCACCTTGCAAATAGAGATCCAGGGCACAAACCATATTGCCAAAACCCGAAGGCACCTCCCGAATATGCCTGCCAAAAAGATGCAAAATACGGGTGGCCATATCCCGCCAATCTTCGCGCTCCAGCAGCGTTCCCAATCGCAGCAACGCCATCGCCCCCACCGAATTACCGGACGGCGTGGCATTGTCAAAGGGATTTTTTGACCGCACAATCAGCTCCTCGTGATCTCTCCCAGTATAAAAAAATCCACCATCTTCTCGATCCCAGAACTGATCTATCATCACCTCCATAAAATCGCGGGCAGCAACGAGATAAGAAGGCTCAAAACTCGCCTCGTACAAATCGACTAACCCAACGATCAAACAGGCATAATCATCCTGATAGGCATTGAAACGCGCGCGACCGTCTTTATAAGTATGCAACAAAAGCCCGCGATCCGTACACATATTCCCCAGGATAAATTTAGCCGCATCTGACGCACTATCCAGATAAACGGAATCGCCAAATGCCCGATACGCCTGTGCAAAAGCCGAAATCATCATCCCATTCCAACTCACCTGAATTTTTTCATCGCGCCCGGGTTTTATACGCTCTTCTCGCGCCTCAAACAAAATCGCACATCCGCGTGCCATTGCGTTTTCATCAACCTCATAAACATGCGGGACATTCAGAATATTTTTCCCCTCGAAATTACCTCGCGCCGTCACATCGAAATACCGACAAAATACCGCCCCTTCTTCTTCGCCCAATAAATCCACCACCTCCTGCGGCGACCACACAAAAAACTTGCCCTCTTCCCCCTCGCTATCGGCATCTTGCGTAGAATAAAAACCGCCCTCTGGCGCGGTCATCTCTCGGCGCGTATAATCCAGAATTGACCTGGCAATGCGCGCAAAAAGCGGTTGCTCAGTCACCTGATAAGTCTGCGTATAAAGCTGTGCGAGCAGCGCATTGTCATATAGCATCTTCTCAAAATGGGGTACAAGCCAGTAGCGATCCACAGAATAGCGGTGAAATCCCCCGCCGAGCTGATCGTAAATGCCCCCGCGCGCCATTTTTTCGAGCGTCAATGTCACCATCGCAAGTGCCTCTTCGTTCCCCGTACGCAAATAGGTCCGCAAAAACACATCGAGATTCATCGAATTTGGGAACTTAGGCTGTGTTCCAAACCCGCCATTTTGAAAATCAAAATTCGATCTGATCTTTTGAAATGCACCGTCAAAATCCGTCTCAGTCAGGTCATCTGCCAACGCATCAATACGCGCCATCGCTCGCAAGTGCTCGTGCAATCGATTCGCCACATCTGCGACATTATCACCTTTTTCCCGATAATGCCTGGCAACGGATTCCAGAACCTGGGGAAAGCCCGGTATGTTGTGCCTGCTCTCAGGCGGGAAATACGTGCCTCCGTAAAACGGAACACCCTGCGGAGTCAAAAACACACTCATAGGCCATCCACCTGAACCGGTCATAACCTGTACTGCATTCATATAAATTTCATCGACATCGGGGCGTTCTTCCCGATCGACCTTCACATTGACAAAATGCGCGTTCATAATCTGCGCGATTTCCTCATTTTCAAAACACTCGTGCTCCATCACATGGCACCAGTGACAGGCCGCATATCCCACGCTCAAAAAAATGGGCTTGTCTTCGGCAGTAGCCTTTTCAAATGCCTCTTCTCCCCACGGAAACCACGCAACGGGATTGTGTGCATGCTGCAATAAATACGGGCTGGTCTCGTGGACCAATCGGTTGGTATCTCTTCTATCGTCCATCACATCCTCACCTGAAAGACAACACTGTAGATAACGGTCGTCCCGGTTTCATCTTTTGCAACGTCTCGTATTCATACCCTTCCCACCGGTTAGACCACGTATAAATCTCTTCAAAAACCTGCGATCGCACATAACGACCACCGGGCAATACCACTTCGAGAACCAGATTGCCAAGAGTCATCTCACTTCCCTCAGCTGGTTCAATACGCACCTTATTTTCCATCTGCAAACAAGCGAGCGCGTTGGGAGGTAAAGAGAGGCGACTGGGCGTAAAATTATCTGCACGCGGCAAAAGGCCAATTTCATTCCCATTGAGAAATACGCGCGCATCTCCCATACTATCCCAGGCACAAAAACGGAGAATCCCCTGGCGAATACGCTGTAAATTTGCTTCAATAAGTTGGGCTGGGGGCGCAGGAGCCATCGTCCAAAAAGTCTGAATATCACCAGGACGAAACCAACGCACCATGGCCTCGGCTCCGCGGTTAATATGATGCCATTCCACACGCGCCTGGCCCTGTGAAACATATCCCATAAACCATCCTGGAGCCGTATTTTCAATATATCCGGGCCAAATGGCCATGAGATCATCGGGCGTGGGCAAAAGGGCTTGAACGTGGTGGAGCGGAAGTGGCGGCGCGTCAGACAATCCGACCAGAGCACCCATACACTGCAACACCGGCAAATAGGGCGTACGGTGCAACACAATGCTTTGATTGTGTGAATGCCCACAAAAATAGGCATCGATCGCATGCCGAGACAAAAGATTGACCATATCCATCTGAAAATCGCGGTTGTAAAAAAAAGCACGTGCTACCGGCCATATAGGATGATGTCCCAGCAAAAACGACGGTGCATAATCATTTTCTGCCAACACGGCATCGAGCCACTGACATTGCTCAGTATTCCAAAACGGCGTATCCAGTACAATAAACTGGCAACCATCCACCTCAAATGAAAAATAATGCGCTTTGGGCATCTCACCTAAAAACTGTGCAACACGCGGCCCCACAACCTCATCAAAAGACGAAGTGCCATCGTGATTTCCGCGAGCGACAATCAGGGGAATATCGCATGTGGCAAAAAAATCCAGTGCAGCCTTGAGATTCTCGCGGTGGCGCTCTGGATCCAGAGGAGGTTCGGCCACATCACCGGTCAAAACTATAAAATCCGGTCTGAGACCGCGCAATGCATCCATCATTGGCGCGAGCGAATAGGTCACATTTTCCACATACCCCTCGGTGCTGAGAGGTCTTGTCGCGTCAAACGCTTGCCCGATAAAATCTCGCGTTACAAAATGCGTATCACTCACAACAGCAAATGAAAAAGGCCGCTTGAGATGTTTGAAAAACTCAGGTATCACAGAATTCTCCCATTGCAATGAGAAATAATGTAACCCATTTTTTTACAATAAACAAAAAAACAAACGCGGGCTTCTTCAAAGAAACCCGCGTTTTGACATCACCAACACGGAACAGGCAGAGAGACCTCTGCTTTATTCTCCACCGC
>VXRD01000008.1 GCA_009838845.1 Gemmatimonadota bacterium
CTTCTCTATTCTGCGGCTGCGTATTATGTTTAAAACATACAGTATTTATACCTTAACGGGTATTTCGGGATGGGGGCAAGGGGCGGGATCGCTTGGGGAGTCGGATATTCAGCGGCATGTGATGGGGAAGGATCCGTTCGATTGCGAAGTGATCTGGAACGCGCTGAACAATTCGGGGAGTTTGAGGAATGTGGGCGCGACCAGCGGCGTGGATATTGCGTTGTGGGATATTATGGGCAAGGCGCTTGATGTGCCGATTTATCGCCTTTTGGGGGGTGCATTTCGGGACCGTATCCCGTGCTATGCCAGCGGGTTGTTCAGGAAGGACAGGCCGGATAATACACAGGCTTTGATGGATGAGGCCAGGGGATATGTAGATCGAGGTTTTCCCGCGATGAAGATGAAGGTTGGATTGGGGAAGGCTTACGATGAGCAGAATGTGGCTGCTGTGCGGAGAGCGATTGGCGATGATATTCTTTTGTGCGTGGATGCAAATTTGGCTTATGATGTGGGTACGGCGATTGAGGTGGGGCGCAGGATGGAGGCTTACGATCTGTTCTGGTATGAAGAACCGACTTCGAGGGATGATGTGGCCGGATATGTAGAAATTAAAAGAGCGCTCGGGATGCGGATTGCGGGATGCGAGGGTTCGCAGGGTCGCTGGGCATTTCGGGAGTTTATCCAGCGGCGGGCGGTGGATATTGTGCAGCCGGATATTGCGATTGTCGGCGGGTTTACAGAGGCGAGAAAGGTTGTGGCAATGGCCAGTGCCAATTATATTCCGGTTGTGCCGCATATGTGGGGGGCAGTCGTTGGCCTTGCCGCTACCCTGCACTGGCAGGCGTCGATGCCAGATGCGTTCGATACGATGAATCCAGTTCCTTCTTTTTTTGAGTGTGATATGACAGAAAATGGGCTTCGAACAGCGTTGTCCAAAGAGCCTATTTTGCCCGTGGATGGTTTTCTCGCGGTTCCCCAGGGTCCCGGGCTGGGGATTGAGATTGACCGGGATGTTCTTGAAAAATATTCGGTTTGACGCGACGTCTTTTTCTAAGGAGCGATGCGATGGACGAGATACTGAGATGTTTTGATGAGAACGGGTATGCCGTGGTGGAGGGGGCGCTTTCACCCGAGGAGGTGGCGGCGATTAACGATGGGATTGACGCCGATGTGGCCGCGAACCCGAAGGAATGGGAGCCTGGACCGCGTCCGGGGCACGTAGCAGTAGGCTGCAGGGCGCCGGAGTTAATGCACAGGACAGAGGCGCTGGATGGCCTGGTTCACCATCCGTCGGTTGCGCCACTGGTGCATCGCATTCTCGGAGCGGGTGTTCAGTTTAGCAGTCTGAGTTTTTTGCGGCGCGAGGTGTGTGCCGCCGATCCGCCAGAGGATATTGACGGCGGCGATCCGCTCTGTCTCTCGCGGCAGTGGCACCGGGAATACAACGGTATTGTGGAGGGTGCTGATAAGAATGCGTTTTTTGCCCCGGCGATACAGGTGATTTACTATCTGGACGATGTGGATGCCGGGTCCCACTGTACGAGTCTTATTCCAGAGAGTGCCGAGACCAAGCGTCAATTGCCCAAGACGCGGGATGGCAAAAGCGGATGGGGCGAGGGTGCTTTGCGGATTGCCGATAGTGAGACGGCGTATGTGGATCCGGATAAGCCGATCTGGACAGATTCTTTTGGTCGCACAAATCCCCGACGGATCGGTCGGGTCGATGTTCACGCGCCAGCAGGGTCTGCTGTGATGTTCAATATTGCCAGTTATCACTGCGGGACTGTCCGGCAGACGCAGCGGATTCGGCGCACGGCGCATTTGATGTATCGGCAGCCAGATCCGATATTCTCGCGGCACGCACTGGGTCCCGATTGGGAGAGTGTGGCGGCGTTTAGAGCCGCACTGCCAAAGCGACCAGCGATTGGATGAAGTGAATAGAGGCTAATTGTTATGTGTGTTGTAGGGGACGGTCCCCGTGCCCCCGTATAGAGTCACTACGGGGCAGGCTCCCGTCTGTCATCGCGGCATGATGTTGAGCCGCGATCCAGGAGGTTTTTGCCGACTGCTAACCGCTAATTGGCATTTAGAAATAAGATCCGAAAAGAGACGCGGAGCCTGAAGGCTTTATAGCTGTGAGACTTTGTTTGCTCTGAGGTTTGATGCTCAATGGTCTGGTGCTTTGCCGGACGTTATGAGCGTCACCCCTCAAGAGGATGGCTTTTACAGATGCCACAGTCTGGGCTATGCTCCGTCACCGAAGCAGTCGCACTTGCTCCCCTGTCTCCTTTCGGATTGATGATTACTACTCGTCCTGAAAGGCTACGATAGCTTCAAAAGATACTGCCCGTAGCTTTCTGTTTAACGCCCGAAAAGCCAATCGCACACTTTCAAGGTCCTGGACGCTGTCGGGATATGACAATTCGTTGGGTTCTACAATGTCGCGGTCTTCTTTGTAGATTACCCGCTGGTATGCTGCATCCACGACTTGCGTGTGTAGCTCGCCGATTTGTACATTCAAGCCTTTTCGCAATTCCAGCGCCTCGTTGAGATTGATGGTGTCGCCATCGTGTTCCATCTGGTGCTGAAAATTGGTCTGCTGAATGGCACTGTTGAGCTTGCGCCGTTTGTATTCCAGCGCTTTGATCTGATCGCGTACTTTAGTGATGTCGAACCCGGGACTGGGGCGATATTGCCCCTTTTCATCGCGATCAAAAAGTGATCGATTGCGATTCTGCCTGGTTTCTGAGAGGCAATCTTTCAGGGTTTTAATTCTGGCATCGTATTCAGCCCTGAGTTCCAGAGCTTCATAGAGGTAGAGTTTGTTGCTTTCGTCTGGCATGTTTTCTCCTTCCTTTCTCCTCCCGTCATTTATGCATTTATGCATACGCTTTGGTACAGTATCGACTCTGACAAAGCCAAAAAGATAAAAGATTCAAAGAATGTGAAATTTTTTTAGGGAACAGAATATGAAACAACCTAATGTAGTGTTTATCGACTGTCACGATCTGGGCGATTGGCTCGGTTGTTATGACCGGCCTGATGTATCGACGCCAAATCTGGATCGGTTGGCTTTTCAGGGTGCCCGGTTTTCGCAATTTATCGCGACGGCACCCATTTGTATTCCCAGTCGCGTTGGCTTGTATTGCAGCCAGATGCCGCATATGATCGGTGTGTGGGGACAATTTCCCTATGCGGATGATGCTGTGTGCATGGCGCGTTATTTTCAGGATGCGGGCTACGAGACGGTGCTGAGCAACCGGTTGATGATTTTGAATGATCCATCCTGGGCGGGTTTTTCGCGTGTGATAGAGGGGAAGGCTGGTGTGGAAGTTTTGGCAGAGCGTTTTTTGCGAGAAGAAGCACCGTCTATTGAGTGTCCCTTTTTTTTGCAGGTCTCTTTCTCGGAGGTACATAGACCTTTTGGTCTGGATTACGATCCAGATCTTGCAGAGAGGATGGTTGTGCCTCCGGATCTGCCCGATTGTTCGGAGGTGCGTAAAGATCTCGCGACATTGTGTCGGCAGATTGGGGCGTTGGATAAAAAAGTGGGGCGGATTTTGAATGCACTTGATGAAAGTGGGATGGCGGATGAGACAGTTGTGGTGTTTACTACCGAACACGGTGTGGCGACTGCGCGGGCAAAACACACGCTTTACGATGCGGGTATCCGAACGACTTTGCTTGTGAGATACCCGTCTGAGATTGTCGCTGGTGCTGTGTACGGTGATTTGATTAGCAACCTGGATCTGTTGCCTACGTTGATGGAGTTGTGCGGCCTGGAGAAACCGGATGGTATTCTGGGTCGGAGTTTTCGGGGGTTGTTTTCCGGTAAGGGTTGGGCTGGCCGGTCTGTGGTGTTTAGCGAGCAGACCTGGGGGCGGCGTTCTGGGAACTGGTATTACACGCCGATGCGGTGTGTTCGGTCGGATCAGTTCAAGCTGATTCGCAATTTTGCGCGGGTGCCAAATTATGTCGATAATGGGTGGGTGAATCGTTTTCAGAATAGGCGAGAGGTTGTTCAGGCGCTTTTTTCAAGACCGGCACCGGATCGGGAGCTTTACAGTTTGGCAGACGATCCGTATGAGTTGAATAATGTTGCAGATGATCCGCGTTTTTCAAAGGTTCGCGATGATTTGGAGGGGCAATTAACCGCGTTTCTCGAGGAGACAGAGGATCCTATTTTGATGGGGTTTGTACCGAATAGAGAAGGTCATCCCGATGTTCCGCAGTGGATTAAACAGTCAGACGGGACGTTTCTTCTGGAGGCGGATCGGGAGATTTATCACTCAGAGCAGCCTTTTGATTAAAGGAGTTGTGACATGAATCTGGAATCCTACTGCGCAGGGGAGCCACTTGAGGTTGGTACGGAAACCGTATTGCTGATCGACAATGCCACGGTGGAAGACCTCTGGGGGGTAAGTCGTGTGCTGAATGTGCCGATTAAGGATCCGCACAACCCCGTGCTTATGCCCGACAGGCCGTGGGAAGATTCGGTGGGTCAGCAAAATGTGATTTACGACGATGAAGCTGGCGTGTTCCGCATGTGGTATGCCGGGACCGATTGGAACGCGTGGATGCACCAGTTCCGCTTCAAAGACTGGCAGGCGGAGCGGGATGGGTATCCCTATTTTGTCTGCTATGCCGAGAGCCTGGACGGGGTGCACTGGGACAAGCCGATGCTGGAGGGCAAGCCATACGGACAATATGAGAAGACCAATGTGGTGGTCACGGGACAGCAAAAGGCCCAGGGGGTGCGCGTGATGTGGAACCCCCTCGGTGGCGTGCAGCAGAGCCGTTTTCTGATGACTTACAAGGACAATCTGGCCGAGGGCTATGGATGTCTGTGTCTGGCTTATTCGGATGATGGGATTCACTGGCGGGAGGATCCGTCAAACCCGGCTTTCATCGGTCTGCGAGACACATGGCAAAACATGGTGTTCGACCCTGTTCGGGAGCGCTGGCTGATGTTCGGGCGGCCCGTGTGTACCGCTGGCGTTGGGGATGTGCCGGGTGGACCGACGGAGCACAATTTCAAGCGCCGGACAGCGGTGATGGTCGGGAAGACGCCGTATGATTTTGGCCAGCCCCGGGTGGTGATGTGGCCGGAAGAAGTAGATGATCCAGATATCGACCACATGGTGGTTTCTCGGGTAGGCAGCCATTTCATCGGTTTTGTCGGAATGATGGGGCCGCCGCCGCACATGGCATTCCATCTGCATCTGGCGTTTAGCAGCGATGGCCTGCACTGGAATATGTTGCCCGACCGGTCTGTATATCTTCCCCATGGCGGATCCGACGCCTTCGACTCGGGTTCTACCTCGGGGGCCGGAGGCATTGTGAGCATGGGAAATACGGATTTTATCTACTATCGCGGATCCCGCCACGGCCAGGCACAGGGCAACAGGAACAATGTCTCGGGCATCGGCCGGGCGCAATTCCTCCAGGATCGATTCGTCGCGCAGATGGGTGCGCACACGGGTGGCTTCCTGCTCACTCGCGAAATGGTTGTTGCCGCACCGGAACTGATCGTCAATACGACCGTGGCCGACGGTTATAACAGCGATCCGGCCACGGCGATCGTTCCGCCCGAATTCGCTGTCGAGGTGCTGCGTTTCGGTGAGAGCGGTGCCCCGAGTCCCGTGCCCGGGTTCACCCTTGCCGATTGCACCACACAGGCTGTTGATCTTGTCGAGCACAAAGTGACGTGGAAAAACAAGCAGGATATGGCCGAACTCGTGGGCATGCCTGTGTTCCTCCGCTTCTACCTCAAGAACGTGGGTCTCTATTCGCTGCGGTTTCGCGATGGAGGATCTGGGTGACTACTCCCAACGCTAAAGCTCTCTGCGAGTGGGCTTCTTGGCGGTCAATCCGCCTGACGTTGTAGCCCCAACGTCAATATGTTTATCGCAGCATTGTGGTCTCTGTCCGTCTTATAGCCACACACCTTGCAATGATGCACACGCTGAGACAATGCTTTCTTTTCTCTATGTCCACATGCAGAGCAATCTTGTGACGTATAGTCAGGATCAACGGCCTTGAATCCAATACCAGCTTCTTCCGCTTTGTATTCGAGACAGTGCCGAAACAGGGACCATGCTACGTCTGCTATTGATTTAGCCAATCGTCTATTCTTTTCCATATCTTTAACGTCCAGTTTCTCTACGGCTATGAATCCGTGACGATTGACCATTTTTCTTGATTCTTGATGAGCAAAGTTATGTCGCTTGTTACGGATACGCTCATGCACTCTACCAATGACTTTACGACGCTTTTCTCTTGTGGGGTCAGTCTTGGGTCTTTGTTTCACTGCGTCCCATTTGCGCTGTGCTTTGGCAAGAGACTTTTCCTCTTTGCGAAAGAATCTCTGATTCTCTATTTTCTGTCCGTCACTGGTCACAGCAAAGGAATTGAGACCCACGTCAATGCCAACAGCAGAGTTAGTGTTTAGTTTCTTATCTTTTTCGCCAATATCGCAAGAGATAGATACAAACCATTTGCCTGTTGCTGTGCGTGTGATTGTGCAAGACTTAGGGATACCCTCAAGTGACCTGTGCTGGACAATGCGAATGCAACCAATACTGCCCAATCGCAAGCCCTTGTCGTCCAATCGACATCCATTGGCAAACTGAGGATAGGTGATAGAATCATATCTTCCCTGACTCTTGTATCTGGGAAAGCCAGCTTTTTCGCCAGTTTCTGCTTTCTTTTTGAGTCTGCGAAAGAAACCTTTGAATGCCAAATCTACTCTCTGTGATACTTGTTGCAATACTTGACTATATACTTGCTTGAATGCAGCGTGTTGCTGTTTTAGCAATGGTACTGTTTTAGTCTGGTCATATTGAGAGAGAGACTTATTCTCATTTTTCCATGCTTGTATTCTCGCACAGAGTAGTTGATTATAGAGAATACGGCATTCGTCAATATGCGCCAACAAGATTTGTTCTTGCTTTTTGGTTGGGCGCAATCTGTATTTAAATGATTTAACCATAATAAAAATATATAC
>VXRD01000009.1 GCA_009838845.1 Gemmatimonadota bacterium
CGTATTTCCGCGTGACCAGCCCGTCCATGGTAATCGAATACGCGGTTCAAAACGGTGAAGGCACCATAGATCATGCTCACAGCATGTATCGTGAGCTTGATAACGACTACGGTTCCGCGTGGATCGGGGCCGAATGAATACAACGAGACAGTTCATACGCGCGTTGAGAAGGCGACCAATATCGCCGAGTTGCGCGCGGCTTATCGCGGTGAAGAATACGGAGATGATGAGGAAGAATAAATGGAAAAGATCAAGGCGGGTATTATTGGATTTGGGCGGGTGGCTGGCGGTCATCTGAGAACGATGCGCGGGACGGGGTTGTACGATGTTGTGGGGGTGTGCGATATTACGGAATCCAGGCGGGAAGAGGCGGTTGCCGAAGGTATGCGTGCGACCGATAATCTCGATGAATTTCTCGGTTGGGATATTGAACTGGTTTTGATCGCGACGCATTCGGCGGCGCATTATGCGGATGCGCTCAAGGTGGCGGCGGCGAAGAAGCACATGCTGATTGAAAAGCCGATGTCACTGACCGGGCCAGAGGCCGAGGAAATGGTGCAGGCTGCCAGAGATAATGGCGTAGTGTTGACGATGCACCACAACCGGCATTATGATCGCGATTATTGTCTGGTGAAGCACGCGGTTTTAGATGGTGCGGTTGGCGAGATTGTTTCGCTTGAGAATCGCACGATGGGGGCGCGTCCCGCTGTGGGTTTTGGCGTGCCCGATTACAATCAGCAATGGCGCGTGACAGCCGCGGCGGGTGGTGGAACATTGCTGGATTTTGGTCCGCACTGGGTCGAGCAGATTATCGATTTGATGTCGGGTCACAAGGTGGTATCGGTCTTTGCCGATGTGCGGCATACGAAGTGGGGCGATTCAGACGATTTGTTCGATATTGTGATGGTGTTTGACAATGGGGTGCGCGCGCGTGCTGCCAAGGCGGATATTTCTTTTTATTCTCTGCCGTATAAGTGGGTTGTTCTGGGCACGGAGGCCACGCTTGTGTGCGAGCGTGGGGGCGGTGGCGAGGTTAAGGTTTACGGGGAAGATTCTGAGGAAGTGCGTACCGATGCGGTACCGCGCGAAAATCTGCACGCGAATATCGCGCGGCATTTGCGCGAAGGTGAGGATCTGATTATTACCGCGGAGCACGGTTTGCGGGTGATGCAGGTGTTACACGCGGCACGCGAGTCGGGTGCTTCTGGCAAGAGTGTGGATGTGGAGATTTAATGGAAATGGGCAAACCCAATATTATTTTTATTTTGTTGGACGATTACGGATGGGCAGATACGACGTGTTACGGGAGTGAATTTTACGAGACGCCCAATCTGGATCGGTTGTGCGCCGAGGGGATGAAGTTTACAGATGCGTACGCGTCGTGTCCGGTGTGTTCGCCAACGCGCGCGAGTGTGATGAGTGGCAAATATCCCGCGCGGGTTGGGGTGACGAATTTTATTGATTGGGCCGGGAGAAATCATCCCAATCGCGGAAAATTGATCGATGTGCCCTATTTCAGGTATTTGCCCCATGAAGAGCGCTCGGTTGCACAGGCGATGAAGGACGGGGGATATGCGACCTGGCATGTTGGCAAATGGCATTTGGGTGGACCCGCATTTTATCCCGATGAACACGGGTTTGAGGTGAATGTGGGCGGATGCGAACACGGTTCTCCCGGGCGCGGGGGTTATTTTAGTCCCTGGACGATTCCGGTGCTGGATGATGTGGATGTGCCAGATGGCACGTATTTGACGGATTATTTGACGGATCGCGTGATAGATTTGATCGAGAACCGCGATGGTCGCCCGTTTTTCTTGAATTTGTGGTATTATACGGTGCATACGCCCATTCAGGCGAAGCGAGAAAAGATTGAGAAGTACGAAGAGAAAGCGAAGAAGATGGGTCTGGATAAAATTGAGCCGTTTGAAGAGGGTGATTTTTTTCCGGGGGAACACAAGAAGGACAGGCGCATTACGCGGCGGACGGTGCAGTCCGATCCGGTGTACGCCGCGATGATCGAGAGCATGGATGAGAGTGTGGGGCGCATTTTGGACGCGCTGGAAGCAGCGGGTATTGCCGATAATACCGCGATTATGTTTACTTCAGATAATGGTGGGTTGGCGACGAGTGAAGGTTCGCCGACGTGCAATGCGCCGCTCGCCGAGGGCAAGGGCTGGATGTATGAAGGCGGAACGCGAGAGCCGCTGATTGTCAAATGGCCCGGTGTGACACAGGCGGGGTCTGTTTGTGATGTTCCGGTGACGAGTACAGATTATTATCCGACGATACTGGAAATGGCGGGTCTGGATTTGATTCCCGATCAGCATTGCGATGGCGTGAGTATCGCGCCTTTGTTGAGGGGGGACGATCTGGCGCGCGATGCGATTTTCTGGCATTTTCCGCATTATGGCAATCAGGGAGGGACACCTGGATCTTCGGTTCGAGCGGGGGATTATAAGCTGATCGAGTTTTTTGAATCCGGGCATGTCGAGTTGTACAATTTGCGAGAGGATATTGGTGAGGAGAATGATCTGGCAGATGAATTGCCCGATGTACGAGATCGGTTGCACGAGCTTCTGAAGGGATGGCAGGAGGAGATCGAAGCCAAAATTCCCGAGGAGAATCCAGATTTTGAGCCGTGGCAGGAAAGACCGGTTTGGGAGACAAATCGAGGGAGATAGGTTATATTTTACGGGAGGTACATTTATGGACGATTCTATTAAGGTTGCGGTGGTGACCGGCGGCCACCGTTTTGATGTGCCGAATTTTCACGGGTTGTTTCGCAAGCTGGAAGGCGTGGATGCCTATATTCAGTCTCTGGAGGATTTTGCATCGCCGCGAGCAGAGGAGCGCGATTTCTACGATGCGGTTGTGTTTTACAATATGCACAAGGAAGGTCCGACAGATGAGGTCCGTTCCGGGTGGATGGGGCGACCTCTAAGCGCGCTGGAATCATGGCTGGCGACGGGTAAGGGTGTTGTGTTGTTGCACCACGCGATTTTGGCATTTCCAAATTGGGATCCCTGGGTGCAGATGGCCGGTGTTGTCGCGGGGTCGTTTGAATCGTTCAGCCACGATGAGGTGATGCGGATTGCGGTAGAGGATAGGGATCATCCGATTACGCGGGAGATATCCGATTGGGAGATGATCGATGAGACTTATGTGATGGATGAGCCGGATTCGGATAGCCATTTGCTGTTGACGACAGATCACCCGGTGTGTATGAAGTCGATTGGCTGGACGCGGCAATACAATGGTACGCGGGTGTTTTGCTTCCAAAGTGGGCACGACAATCAGACGTGGAAGGATGGAAATTTTCAGTCGGTGTTAATGCGGGGTATTCAGTGGGTCAGCGGGAGGATTTAGTACGTAGTCTCAACCATTCGAGGAGAGTACACAATGGCTGATACCAGAGTGGAGAAGGAAGTTGTAGATGGCGTTGCCCGAGATGAAAGTGGCGAGTGGCAGCCCGCAAAACGCCCGGCGCCTGCGCCGATTTTTGCATGGCCTCCGCGTCCTGTTGAGGCGTTGAAGTGGATGTTTGGTTTTCCGGGCTATTTGTGGCCATGGAATGCGATTTATATGCTTATTGCCATTGGAACATGGCTTTATTTGCAGCCCGCGCTTGAGCGCTGTGTGGAATTTCGCGTGGATTGGATTGCCGAGATGTATGTGCGGAATATTGCGATGTTAATCGTTATTGCGGGCGCGTGGCATGTGTATTTCTACAGGTTCAAGGCGCAGGGCATGCGGTATAAATACACGTCGAAATGGCTCGCGACATCAAATCGCAAGTTTTTGTGGGGCAATCAATTGCGCGATAATATTTTTTGGAGTTGTGTGAGTGGGGGGACGATCTGGACGGCTTATGAAGTGGTTTCTATGTGGGCGTTTGCCAATGAGATAATTCCCTATGTCGATTGGCGCACAGAACCGATCTACTTTGTTGCGTTGCTGTGCGGTATTCAGTTCTGGCGGCTTTTCCATTTTTATTGGACTCACCGCCTGACCCATTGGAAACCGCTGTACAAGTCCGCGCATTATTTGCATCACAAGAATATCAATATCGGGCCGTGGTCCGGGCTGGCTATGCATCCGATTGAGCATTTGTTGTATTTTAGCTGTATTCTGATTCACTGGGTGGTGCCGTCCCATCCGATTCACATGTTGATGAATGCACAACATGCGGCGTTTACGCCGGCGCAGGGTCATGTGGGGTTTGATAAAATTGAGGTGGGAGGGAGTGATAGGATGCCTGCGGCGTCATTTTTTCACCAGTTGCATCACCGCTATTTTGAGTGCAATTACGGGGAGAATGATTTCCCGTTCGATTACTGGTTCGGTACGTTTCACGATGGGTCGCCAGAATCACACGCCAGTATGCGCGCGAAGCGCAAGGCGGTGCATCAGATTTAATATTCGGGGGAAATACAGGATGTTTACAACCGGGGCTTACGGCTGTGCTGCAGGTCCCGGTTTTGCGTTTTTGGAGCTTCAAAACTTTTTGATTGGATTGAGTAAAAAGTTTATAATGCAGAGACAAACCCCAATCTTCCAACAGGAGGTCAGAGATGGACCGGGAAGAGATGAGCAATGAAGAGAATTATGCGTTTGATGTCGCCGGATATTTGCATGTACCAGGGGTGTTGAGTCGGGGGGAAGTTGAGGCTTTGAACAGGGCACTGGACGAGGCGGGTGCGTCTGAAGGCATGCTGGGCTGGGAGGCACCCCAGCGAGATCTGTTTCGAGATTTGCTGGTGCATCCGCAACTGGTGTGGTATTTGAACCAGATTATTGGGCATGGGTTCCGACTGGATCAGGCACCCCGGTTGCTGGGGAGCCGGGAAGGGGAGAACGGACAGGGGCTGGTGGGCGGAGATGAACCTCGAAATCCATCCCGGGCTTATTTTCTTCAAAATGGTCGCCGGTCGTGCCAGGGGGTGAAGGCGATCTGGGTGCTGGAGGATGTGGAGGATGGAGATGGCGGACTTGTGGTGGTTCAGGCGAGCCACAAGAGCAATGTGGAAACACCCGAGGATTTGGCGACGGGGCAGGACGATATGGGGCTGGTGAAACAACCGGTTCTGAAGGCGGGCGATTTATTTTTGCTGGCAGAACCTGCGTTGCAGGGGATGCGTCCGTGGACGGGGGTGCCGAAACGGCTGTTGACGTACTGGTATGCGGGGCGAGCGGTCATCCAGTCTAATGGACCGGGACCAGGTGCTGAGATCGAAACGCGACCCGAGTGGTCGGAGAGTGCGCCTCCCGAACAGAAGGCGGTGATGTACAGGCCGGGGGCTAAGGGATCTAATCCACCGCCAGTGCTGAATACCGATGGTGAAAAGACGTGGGTGGAAGAGAGTTCTGAGGTGATTCATCCTTCGATTTATATTCGGGATCCAAATTCAAAAATTGATGAGAAAGAATTTTATTTTTGGGATTTGAATGGGTATCTGGTGGTGCGCGGGGTGATGGATGAGGAATGGCTGGAAAAAGCGAATGAGGCGGTGGATAAATTTCAGGACCGGATTGAGGTTGGTGCAGAACTGGCGCGCGGTTCAAAGAGTCAGGCAGGGACGGGGCGGCCGTTATTGCCGGGGCTGGTGGATTTGCCCGCGCCTTATTGCGATCCGTTTCGGCGGATGATTGCCCATCCCGCTGTGGTGCATCGGCTGAATTGGATGGGAGCCAGCGGATATCGCACGGGTGGTGGTACGGTGTTTTGCGCGGTGCAAGGGACGTCGGGCCACGCGTTGCACGATGGGAATGAGCCGATGAGTCCTTCGCGGGGCTACCAGTTTAAGAATGGGCGGAGTTATTGCGAGACGGTGACGATTACGTGGCAGTTGCGGGATGTGGAGCCGGATTTGGGTGGGTTTGCCTGTGTGCCGGGTTCTCATAAGACGCAGTATTCAATGCCTCCGGGAATCCGCACATGCGACGAGACGATGGGCCTGGTGGTGCAGCCGGCAATGAAAGCGGGAGATGTGTTATTTTTTATGGATGGCGGGTGTACACACGGCGCGTTGGCATGGAAAAATCCGATTCCCAGACGGGGCGTGCTGGTTAAATATCAGTCTAAAAATTCCAACTGGGGCGGTGGCGTGATCGATCCCCAGGAGCGCTGGGGCGATATGGTCGAAGATATGACCGAGGAACAGTTTGCGGTTATGCGCGGTCCCGAGCGCGATGGATGGGATCGCACAGTGCCCAGGTTGGTCGTACGGGATGGACAAGTGCATGTGTCGTACGACCCAGAGGGGGATCGGTACGCGGCGTCTTATCGCAAGCCGGGGGAGAAGTCGGGATAGGAAGGAGCGAGAAAATGCCGAGTAGAAGGGTCTTGCAACTGGGCTTTCTGGCTTCGCACAGAGGCACCAATTTGCAGGCTATCCTCGATGCTTGCAAAACAGGACGCTTGCAGGCCAGGCCCCGGGCGGTCATCAGCAATAACTCGGATTCCGGTGCTCTACAGCGGGCGAGAAAGATGGGCGTGCCAGCAGCACATTTGAGTACTTATACCCATCCCAAGCCCGGTGCTCTGGATGAGGCTATTCTGGCGATTTTGCAGGCGTATGGGGTCGAGGTGGTCTGCCTTGCCGGGTATATGAAACGGTTGGGGCCGCGGACTTTGGCCGCGTACAGGGGGCGCGTTCTCAATATCCATCCATCCCTGTTGCCCAGGTTTGGCGGTCAGGGTTTTTACGGAGATGTCGTGCATCGGACGGTGTTGGCCGCGGGTGAGCGCGAGACCGGGGCTACGGTGCATCTGGTTGACGAAGAATACGACCACGGTCAGGTTTTGGACCAGGTCCAGGTGCCGGTTGAGCCTGGGGATTCGGTCGAGACTCTGGCGTCCCGGGTGCTGCAACAGGAACACAGGCTTTACGTCCGGACGTTGCAGCGCATTGCCGCTGGTGAGATTGAGTTGCAAGGGCTATAGAACCGGGGCTTATCGCAAGTCCCGGTTTTGTGCAGGAGTTTGCTATGACAACGTTATCACCTATGTTTGAAATTGCATTTGAGGAATACGGCGGGGCAGAGTGTTTTCCGGCGGATATCGACGGAGATGGGATTCCGGAGATTCTCACCTATCAGGGACCGGGCATCTTTGGGCCAGAGCCGTTCAGGAGTTGGGATTTTGTAAGTGCGCTGTTTCCAGAATCTGTGTCTGTCTCGGCATTTCGCGCAGATGGCCGACGCCTGTGGACGTGGGGAAAGCCAAATCCGCCGCATATCCCCTATATCTCTCACTCCTATGAGGCCTGTATCGCCACGGGAGATATTGACGGGGACGGGCGCATTGAGGTGGTCTTAGCAGATGGCGATAGGGTTGTGGTCCTGGACGGTGAGACAGGGGAGGAGGTAAAGAGTGCCCGTCTTCCCGATGAGAATTATTATATCCTCCAGACCGCTGTACGGCCCACCGATAAACACGAGGCCGCTATTGCGATCAAAAATGGAGAGATGGGAAATGGTTCGTGGCGATATGGCGAGCCGGTGCTGGGTTTGAATGCAGGTCTGGAGCCGGTATGGGGTCCCAAAGCTGTTCCGGGAGGCGGGCACCACATTTTGTCTCTGGATATGGATGGCGAGCAGGTGTATCTAATCGGATACTGTGCCGTGGGCATGAACGGGCAGATTTTGTGGACGGTGGATGCTGTTGACCCGGAAACACTGAATGCAGACCAGCAGCATGTGGATTACACGGATGTGTTTCACACTGCCAGCGGTTCGGTTTTTTCTATTGCCGCGTCCGACAAGTTGCACCTTTTTGGGGCGGGAGGCGGGACTTATTTTTCGAGAGAACATATTCATTGCCAGGGTACGGCTCTGGGATGTTTTCGTTCGGATTCTGAATTTCAGGTCGCGCTCTACAATTCGCCAGACGGCCCTATGGTGCTCTACGATCCGGATGGCGCAGAAGTGTGGAGCAGGCCCACTGAGCGGATCTGGCCAATGGGTTTTCCCAAAGGTGGAGAAAAGCTCCGCATGCACAGAAACCGGCCGATTATTGCGCTTCGGGGGAGCCAGACATGGATCGGGTATGCCGATGGCGGATGGCCCTGGGGGATGGATGGGGATGGCGATATATCGCTGGCGTTTTCTCTACCGGCAAATGCAAAACATCCCGATTGCCCTGCGGGTATTTTGGAGCGTACGCGGCTCGATGACATCGGTTATAGCTATGCGATGCAGGTGTGCGATATAAACGGTGACGGTAGAGATGAGGCTCTGATTTACGACCGAAGGTTTATGTGGGTGTATGCGTTGCCTTAATGTTATTCCGGAAGCAGGTCGATTTGATCCAGAGATGCGCGGAGAAATTCCATGTCTTTTTCCGTGGCAGAGAGTTGGGGTGATCTGAGATATCGGGCGGAGACGCCGTAGAGTTCAAGGATGGCGCGCCACATGGTTTGCCATCCGCCCCGGAAATTGGGCTGCAGATCCCAGAGCGGGCGTTCGATTTCGACGGTGATTCGCCGCGCTTCGGCTATGTCGTTGCGGCATAGAGCCTGGTGAAAATCCGAGCCGATGTGGGGGGCGAATGAGGTGGACCAGTCCATGAAGGTGGTGCAGCCAAAGGGCCATTCGAGGAGGTGACGCCACAGGGTGCCTCCGGTCATGATTTTCCAGTGGTGGCCGTATTTTTGCAGGGTTTCTACGGCATAGGCCGTGTCGCCGTCTTCTTTGAAGCAGCAGATGCCGGGTTCGTCTATGAGCATATCCAGTGCGCGGTGCGAGGGATAGCCGACGAGCATCACCGGGATGATTTTACTGATTGCGGCATTGTGGGCGGCCACGCCTTCGGGGTCTGAGCCGTGGAATGTGGTGACGGACATGAGCGCATCTGCGCCCCATTCGATACACCTGTGGGCGAACGCTTCTGCTTGCCGGGTGGGCCATGCCCCGGTCGCGGCGATGGTGAGGGCGCGACCGGCGGTGCGCGCGATGGTAAATTGTGTGAGTTGCGCGATTTCGTCTTCGCTCAGGCAGAAGTATTGGCTGTCGCCCGCTGTCAGTAAAATGACGCCGCTGCCGCCTCCAATACCGATTTCGATGATGTTGCCCACGCCGTTCCAGTCGATGTCTCCATTTGAGAGAAAAGGTGTCGGTATTGATGTGACAGGACCTTCGAGGAGGTTTTTGATTTCATCGGGCGATTTTCGCGTTTGTGTGGTCATGTTTTGTAATTCCTTTTCTGTTTTTGGATTTAATTGCTACCCTCGTAACAGTATAAGCATTTTTATTTTGAATTGATCCAGAAATTAGCTTACTATGTATTAAATGCACTAATAAACCCCAATCTTCTTACAGGAGGTCACCGATGGACCGGGAAGCGATGAGCAACGAGGAGAATTACAGCTTTGATGTGGCAGGTTATTTGCACATCCCGGGCGTGTTGAACCGAGGTGAGGTGAAGGCGCTGAATGAGGCGCTGGACAAAGGGGGGGAGAGTGAGGGGATGTTGAGATGGGATTCCCCACTTCGGGATCTGTTTCGGGATTTGATGATTCATCCACAATTGGTGTGGTATTTAAATCAGATTGTGGGCCATGGGTTCCGGCTGGACCGGGAGCCAGAGTTGTTGTGCGATGAGACCTGGGATGTAGAGGCACCTCTGGTGGGGGGCAATGAGCCGAGAAATCCTGCCAGGGCGTACTATTTTCAGAATGGTCGCCGGTATTGCCAGGCGGTGCGGGCGATCTGGGCGCTTGAGGATGTGGAAGAGGGCGATGGTGGTTTTGTGATGGTGCCGTGTACCCACAAGGTGAATGTGGAGACGCCAGAGGACGTGGCTACGGGTGTGGACGATATGGGTCTGACATTCCAGCCGAAGTTGAAGGCCGGGGATCTGTTTCTGGTGGCGGGGACGGTGTTGCAGGGGGTGCGCCCGAGCAAAGGGTCTCGGAGATTGTTGAGCTACGAGTATGTGGGGCGGGCGGCGATTCAGTCTGCCGGGACGGGTCCAATGGTTGCGGAGGATCCCTCTCCAGAGTGGCAGGAGGAGATTAGCCCCGAACAGCGCGCGTCGCTTTACAAGCCGGATTATGCGTATTCGACGCCTCCGCCGGTGATTGTGACGGATGGTGAGACGGTAAAAATAGATGAATCGCGAGAGGTGTTTCATCCCTCGATTTACAGCCGGGACCCCAATTCCAATATCGAAGAAAAAGAGTTCTATTTTTGGGAATTGAACGGGTATTTGATTCTCAAAGGGGTGATGGACGAGGAGTGGTTGGAGAAGGCGAATGAGGCGGTTGACAAGTTTGAGGATCAGATTGTGGTGCAGGAAGAATTGTCGCGGGGGTCGAAGAGTTTGGCGGGCACGGGGCGTCCGGTGCTGGGCGGTTTGCTGGATCTTCCTGAGCCGTATTGCGAGCCGTTTCGGAAGATGGTGGCTCACCCGCCTGTGCAACACAGGTTGACGTGGATGGGCGGGAGCGGCGCGCGAATGAGTGGTCCGTCGGCGTTTTGTTCGGTTCAGGGGACGTCTGGCCATGCGCTGCACGATGCCGGGGAACCGATGTATCCGCCGATGGGCTATCAGTTTCAGAATGGGCGGAGCTATTCGGAGGCGGTGACGATTACATGGCAGTTGCGGGATGTTCCGCCCGGTCTTGGCGGGTTTGCCTGTGTTCCGGGTTCTCACAAGGGGAAATACCCGACGCCGCCGGGCGTGCGGTCCTGCGACGATGACATGGGGCTGGTGAAGCAGTTGGTGATGGAGGCGGGAGATGTGCTGTTTTTTGCCGATGGCTCGACGACGCATGGCACCACGGCGTGGAAGAATCCCATCCCGCGGCGAGGGATTTTAATCAAATACTCGTCGCGGAGTTTTCACCGCAGCGGCGGGGAAATCGTGCATCCGTGGAACCGCTGGGGCGACGATATGGTGGAGGGTATGACGGACGCGCATTTGACCGTGATGCGCGGTACGGATCGGGATGCACGAGAATACAATGTGCCCCGGCTGGAGGTGAAGGATGGCGAGGTGGAGGTTTCCTACGAACGGGGGCAGGCACTTTATAGCGGCGAAGCGCCAGTGACGCCGGTGGTTGAACAGATGCGGAATAGAGCAGACCGTTAGACGGTTCTGTTATCCAGGGAGTACTCGCGGTTGCCATTTGGCCCGCCACCAATTGCCCAGGTGCCGCGGAAGAGCGTCCGCCGCTTCGGAGGCATGGCTTCGATTGTTTCGTGGTCGAGGTTGAGGCGGTGCCATTGTGCCCAGATGGAGTTGTAGCAGTTGAAGACCGCGCATCTCGGGTTATTCGGATTGATCCAGTCGTTGGCCGCGTGGATCAGGCTTTCCGTGAAGATAACCACCGAGCCTGCGGGGCAGCTATAATCTTCCATTGTGTCTCTCATACTGGATTCATAGGGGGAGCCGCCGATATTTGGTCGAAACGGATCCGGGCCTCCGTAATTGAAGTGCGCTTTGTGTGATCCGCTGAGAAAAGAGGTGCCGCCCTGTCCTGCCACCACTTCCTCGAGTTCCCATACGACCCGGGTCAGCCCGGCAAAAATTTTATTTCCCGCGACCTGATAGCGCATGGCGTTGGCTCGCTGGGGGGGACGCACGACGTGGGGCATGCCGTTGTCTCTCCGTTCCGATTTGTCCCATCCGGGAGGTCGCACGGTGGTGAAGGAGCCTTCGCAGCGGAAGCCGTAGCAATCGTCTTTTACAAAAGGTTCCTCGGTTAGAATTTCGTTTAGAATGCCGACGATTGCCGGGTGGTCTAGCAGGTTCTGAAGCGCGCCCTCATAACTCCGCCTGGCACCGGCATATACTTCGGCTTTCATCTCTTCTATTTCGGCAGCCGATAGCACAGAAGGCAGCAGAATCCAGCCGCGGAGGTCGAAGAAGAATTTTTGCTCATCGGTCATGGGTATTGGTGTCATATTTCCTCCCTTATATTGGTCCATTGGCGAGGCGAACCGTTTCGCCGCCCTGGTCGATGGATTGTATTGCAGATAGGATCATTCGCGTGGCTTCCATGCCGTATTGGCCATCTACTGGGGATGGACCGCCGCGGGCAAATTTGGCAATTTCCTGAACCAGCTTGCGGTCTGCGCCGAAGTGAGAGGTTTCAAAGGCTTCGGCTTTGCATTGTATGATTTCTTCTCTGCGTTCCCCATAGTCCGTTACGAGGTCGATTTCGCCCCTCAGGCGCGTCAGGATCATTCGGCCTTTTGTGCCGACGAGTTCAAAGGTTTCTTCGTCTTCGGCTTGGGGACCGTAAATGGCGTAGAAGATGGATGCGACGATTCCGTTGTCGTACTGGAAGTGGATGGATGCGTGGTCGAAGATGTCTGCGCCGGGTTTATATACGCAGTTGTCTTTTCGGCGCATGGGATCGGTTTCCTGGGCGAAGGTCTGGTCAATCGCGCCCCGAGCCTGATCCTGTGTGCCCGTTTCGACCAACTCCGCTCGATAAGGACAGGTCCAGTCGTCGCAGACAGCACAAAATTCAGGGGCGTCTTCGCGCACTTCAAAGAGGTTGCGCCCCCCAAAGGCGTTGACCTGGAGACAGTGGTCCCCCGCAAACCAGTTGAATACGTCTGTGTAGTGCGATGCTTTGTCGTTGAGCGCACCACCGCTTAAGGATCGCGTGCGGTGCCAGGTCATAAAATAATGCGTGTAGGGGATTACGGCGCGAATGAGCATCATTTTGAGGTCGCCAATGACGCCGCTTTTCAGCAGGTTGTAGAGTTCGATCCAGGGCTGTTCATAGCGCCTGGTAAAGCCCATGATCATCGGATTATTTGTGTTGTGCTCTTCTTTTTGAATGGCTATGGCGTCTTCAAGCGTATGTGCGATGGGCTTGTCCAGATAGACCTTTTTGCCCGAGCGCAGTGCGGGTATTGCCGCTTCGCGGTGGGCTGCCGTGGGCGTGGTGATGACAACCAGATCTACGTTATCGTCGGCAATCAGGGCTGTTGGATCGCTGTAGAATGTGGGTGAAAAAGTTCTGTTGCCCGCTGCCGCCGCGATCCTGTTCACATCTTCAAGGGCGATGTGCATTCGGCTTTCTGTTCGGTTGCAGAAGGCGGTGATTGTGATGTCCAGGTCGCTGGCTTGTTCGGCAATTTGATGGCTAATACAGTTGATGCCACGGCTGCCAGTTCCGATGATGCCCACGCGAATGGTGTTTGTTGTCACTGTTGATTTCTCCGGGGAAATGCACGGGTTGTATCAGCGTTCTTGTGAGAATATACCAATTATTCCCAAAAACAAAAGTCATCTTGAGACCCTCGGGATGATTTTGGGACGTTTTTTGAGAGGATCGAAGTATGGGGCGTTTGCAAATTCGATTGTCAGAGCATCGCCGCGGGCATGTGGATAAAGACCCGGCGCTGACTGTGGATGGATCTGGTCGATTCTGGGTGGCATGGCACGGGTACAGACCCAAAGAAGATCGGATTCTGGTGCGGTCTTTTGAGGACCAGCGGCGAGGTCCTTTGTTGACAGTGAGCGAAGAGGCGGGGATCAATTTTCAGCCGCGGATTGTGTGTGGAGGCGATGCGGTGTGGGTGGTGTGGTGCGCTGTGCGGGAGGGACGATGGTGCGTGCTGGCCCGATCGGCAGACGAAATGGGCGAGGTGGTGCGATTGGCTGAGGCGGATGCGAGTCTGGCCTTTCCGGATGTGACTTCGGATAATGAGGGCAGAATATGGGTGGCTTGGACGGCGCTGGTGGGTAAATGGCGTCGGGTGTTTGGGCGATGTCTGGATGGGAATCGTTGGTCTGAGGTCGTGGATCTGTCGCAGGGTGGGGGAGATCACTATCGGCCCGTGCTGTGTGGTCATGCCGGGGGTGCCTGGGTGGCTTACCAGACGCTCCAAAATGGAGCCTGTGATCTGTTTTTGAGAAAGTGGACGCCGGATGGGGTGGGGCGACCGGAGAAGTTTTCGCTTACAGATGACTGGGAGTTGTTTCCAAGGCTGTGTCCCGACGGATCAGACGGGGTCTGGGCGACGTGGACGGTCACACGCGATGTGATCCATCCCAAGGGATTTGTGGATCACAAAGTGGAGGCGATGGCTTCGCATTTTGACGGCCGGTCCTGGACACCTTATAGAGGTCCAGATCGCACTATGGCCGAAGGGTATGTGGCGCATCTCTACGATGGATTGCTGGGGCGCGAGCATTATATGGGGTTTGTGGGGTGGCGGCGACGGCCGCAGATTGTGCGGGAAACGGATGGGGATGTCTGGGTTCTCTATGAGCGCAAAGAGGACGAGTTGGTCAACCGGCACGGTCCGGATGCACTGTTTTATGCCCGGCCCCTGACCGGGAGAAATCAGGGGCGGTCCTGCGAGGTAGATGGGGAGGTACACGCTTATACGGTGAACGGAGATTTACCGGTGGTGGATGAGAGGTTGTCGTTTGCTGCTCAGATTTCCGAGGGGCGATATTATGCAGATATCTGTGCCGGGAGTTTGCCGCTGGATCAGGCACAGTCCGTGGAGGAACGTCCGGTCTCGGCATGGCGGTCGTGGCGACCGATCCGACTGTCCGAACCGCCTGTGTTTGATCAGCGGCCCGAAATAGAGGTGGGGGGAAAGACCTATAAGCTTTATTGGGGGGACCTCCACTGTCATGGCAATCTATCGGGTGATGCAGAGGGCGAGATCGACGAGAATTACGCGTATGGGCGCTACAAAGCACGGCTGGATTTTATGGCGGTGACGGATAATGATGCGCTTTACGATAATATTCTCACGCCATCTGAGCTCGAGTTGATCCTGGCGGAGGCCGATCACTTTAACGATCCGGGACGATTTGTGGCCGTTCCCGCTTATGAGCGCACCTATCGCAAAGAATCGGAGAGCGGACCGAACCATCGGATTATGCTATTTCCGGACGGAGAAATGCCGCTGTATCATTTTACTGAGTCCGATGCGGATACACTGGAGAAGTGGGTGGCAGCGATGGAGAGGACGCGGGCTTTCACTTTTCCGCACCATCCCACATGGTGGGTGATTCCGAGCAGTCGGCTCGGGGGCGTGGAACTGTGTTCGTGTTGGGATATTTACATTCAGATGCGGGATACGATTCCAGAGGCACTGCGGCAGGGCTATCGTCTGGCGTTTATGGGGAATAGCGATTCCCATCGGATTGTGCCCGGGATGGGGGGTGCTCTGACGGGGGTGTGGGCAGAGGCGTTGACCCGAGAGGCACTATTTGAAGCTCTGTGGGCACGGCGGTGTTTTGCAACCAACGGTGCTCGTGTTATGCTGGATGTTCGGGTGAACGGAATGCCCATGGGATCGGAGGTGCGGGTGGCTGGGCAGGTACACTTAATCTGCATGGTGCAGGCATCCCGAATGGTGCAGGAAGTCGCGCTGTTCAGAGATGGAGAGCAGGTGCAGGAGCAATGGGTTGGAAAGAAACAGGCTGTTTTGAAGTTTGAGGACGAGCCAGACTCTGGAGAACATTTTTATTATTTAGAGGTTCGACTAAAGCCGCTTCGCCGGGTGCCGATGGGCGGGCGCTGTGGAAATTTGCAGGTGGCACAGGGCGATTTCGCATGGTCGAGCCCCATCTGGGTTAAAAGGTAGGTTTTTATGACTCTCACTCCCGATCAAATCAGGGATTATCACACAGACGGTTTTACCATCGTTAAGGGACTTATCCCGCCGGGGTTTCTCAAAGAGATCGCCGATCACCTGGATCGCGCTGCGCTCGGGCAACTCGATTCCGGAATTGCCGTGCAGGTCGAACCCGAGGTCCAGCGCCTGGATATTCGCCCCGATAATCCCCTAAACCGCATCCGCAAAGTTAGCCGCGTCGTCCGACACGATTCTTTTTTTCGGTCTGTGGCTACCTGTGAACCCATTCTGTCGTGTATGAGGGATATTCTGGGTGATAACCTGCGCTTTTTTGGCGATGAAGCCCAGCTCAAACCCGCTTTCTACGGGTCTGCCCATGCCTGGCATCAGGACGCGCCCTATTTTTATTCAATACCTCTCCCAGTTGCCACTGTCTGGATCGCTGTAGATGAGGCGACTTCGGAAAACGGCTGTCTTCAAGTTGTGCCCGGCTTGCACCGACAGGGCATTTTGAAACGCCCCAATTCGGACCAACCCTGGTTTGACGAGGGAGAGTTCGATAGCACCGATGCCGTGCCCGTTGTTCTGAATGCTGGCGATGCCCTCTTTTTTCATCTGTGCCTACCCCACGGCTCTGATTCCAATACGTCTTCTAACCGGCGCCGTTCCCTGATCTATCGCTATATTAACGTGGATCGCATTACTACGGATATGATCCCACTTGTAGAGCGCCACGGGTGTCTTTCAAACGCGCCCGATAGTCATCCCATTTTCAGGATGGCGATTCCGTAAACGGCGATCACTGCTATACATCACAGACCAAACCCTAAGTACGAAAACAGGAGAGAATATATGGAGAGGAAAGTCAGACTCGGAATTACCAGAGATTTCTTCGATTCGGCCGGAAATCTGGCCATTCCCGGCCCGGGGCTGGAACTGCTCAATGAGATGCCCGAAGTCGAGTACCGGATATTCGATCGGTTTTTGCCGGAAGTCGGCGCTGAACAGATACGTGGATGCGATATGGTCATCTCCTGGACCGCTCACTGGACAGAGCGATCACTTGCGGAAAACGACCAACTGATTGTAGTCCTCTACACCGGCGTGGGATACGACCACCTCGATGTTCGGGCTCTCACCCATGCGGGTGTCATGCTCTGCTTTGCTCCCGACGCGGTTCGCCGACCAATGGCCTGTACTATCATCACCTTCATTCTCGCGCTCGCGATGCGACTCATTAACAAAGACAGAATAACCCGCCAGGGACACTGGTCGAAACGGGATGCGTATCACGGCGAAGGTCTGACCGGCAAGACCCTCGGTTCGATAGGCGTCGGCAACATCGGCCACGAGATGTTTTTACTGGCCAGGCCGTTCGGGATGAGACACCTGGCCTGTGACCCCTACGTAGAACAGGACGCCGTGTCCGATATTGGCGCAGACCTGGTAGATATGGATACGATTCTGGCCGAGTCCGACTTCCTGAGCATCAGCGTGCCATTTAGCGAAGAGACACACCATCTGATTGGGAAAGAAGAATTGCGCAAAATGAAATCCACGGCCTACCTGATCAACACCTCGCGCGGATCCGTAGTTGACGAAGCCGCGCTTATTCAGGCGCTGCAGCAGGGATGGATTCGAGGGGCCGGATTAGATGTGTTCGAACAGGAGCCTGTCGATCCCGACAATCCAATTCTCAAAATGGACAATGTCGTTGTATCTCCGCACTCCCTGGGGCATACCGACGAATACTTCGAAGGCGCCTGGCGCGATAAATTCCGCCAGGCCGCGCAGATTCTTCGGGGTGAGATTCCCGAGGCTGTGGTGAACCGTGATGTGCTTGAAACACCGAGGTTTCAGACAAAGTTCCGAAAATTTCAAACACCGTAGTGTTTTTGGAAGGGGACGTTTCACGAGAGGATTGCGGAGTATGGAGCGTTTGCAAATTCGATTGTCAGAACATCGCCGCGGGCATGTACGCTTAATCTGCAGGGTGCAGTAAAAGGAGAGGGTTATGACATCAGAAATGCGTCAGCATTTTGAAGAACACGGTTGGGTGAGACTGGAGGGCGTATTGGATGGAAAAAAAATAAATGCTTATAAGTCCACGTTAGATCGCATCGCGTCTGGTATTTGGTCGCTGACGGGCAATGACATGACGACCACTCGAATAGATACCCTCATTCTTCGGGACGACTCTTTTATCGAGTTCATCAAAATTCCCTGCATCCTGGAAGCGTACACTGAGATCGGCGGTATTGCAGCCACACTCAAGAATTCCTGGGCTTTTATCAGGCGACCTGCTGATTTTCGTCATAACGCTGAAGAGGTTCACAGATACAAGCAAGACATGAGCTATAAGAAAGGCTGGCATCGCGGCAGTGCGCCAAAGTGGGGGATGTACGAAGACGAGTGTCATCAGGGAATGCACCATTTTCCTTATCTGAATTTTTTTGTGTTCCTGACGGATGTGGGACCCGGTGATGGCGGGACCTGGGCTATGGATAAGTCGCACAAGGTTCACGGTGACTACTCGGAAGTGAGTAAGTCCTGTGAGCCTATTGAGGCCACTTGCAGGGCAGGAGACGCGTTCTTGTTTACGGAATCGCTGATGCATTCGGCGCCCCATATCCTGACCGAGAATACGCGGTATTCGATGACTTATACATTTATTCCGCCCTTCTACTGTAATATGCGGCATTACGAGGTTCCCGAATGGTTTCTCCAGAATATACGGAATTCCGATCTGCGGGGCGTTTTAGGCGAGTGGCGCGGTAAGCTCGACCAATGCTATCGGAAACCTTACACGTACAATTTCGAGGATGTATAACTGAGATTTTCAAGGGGGAAAAATGGGCGAACCGACTTTTCAAGATGTGGCGTATGGAGATCACGAGCGGGATGTGGTGGATCTGTATCAGGCAGATTCGGAAGGTCCGACACCGGTGTATATGTATATTCACGGCGGAGGATTTCGGGGTGGGGACAAAGCAGGGATTTCGCAGGTGTTGCTCAAAGGCTGTCTGGAAGCGGGTATTTCTGTGACGGCGATCAATTATCCGCTTTCAGGAACGGACCGGTATCCGGCGGCGATGGAGCACAGCCGGCGGGCAATTCAGTTTATCCGGTCGAAGGCAGAGGAGTGGAATTTGGACGCTTCTCGAGTGGCGGCTGGAGGTGGATCTGCGGGGGCCGGGATTTCGATGTGGATCGGGTTTCGCGGGGAAGAAGCAGAGCCGGAAAGCGAAGATCCGGTGGGCCGGCAATCCACGCGGTTGACGTGCGTGGCGTCGTGGCAGGGGCAGTGTTCTTACGATCCGCATTTTATTCGGACGATTATTTCGGGGCCGGCGTATGCACACGAGGCGCTGCAATTATTTTTTGGATTTTCGCCCGAGGAATTCAACAAGCCAGAGGCCTGGGCGATGTTTGAAGCGGCTTCGGCAATCAATTATGTGTCTAAAGACGCGCCGCCCGTGATGTTGTGGTACACCACGCCAAATTTGCCGATGGATCCCGAGCCGGATGCGGGGCAGGGAATCCACCATCCGATATTCGGACAGGTGCTGAAGGAGAAGATGGATGCGCTGGGCGTGGAGTGCGTGGTGCGGATGCGAGAGGATGTGTTAGAGGAGGATCAAGGGGCGATTCAGGCGCGGTTTTACTGGGAGACTGTTGAGTTTTTGAAGCGACAGTTTGAAATGGGTTGAATGAAAAAAAGGAGATTTGACATGGCCATTGATCGCTCTCACAACCTGGAGGCGCTTTCGGTGCGGGATGGGCACAAGCCTTATGAGAAGCTGAAAAATGGAGATGCTTACGCATCTGAGCGCACGATTTTTCGGGATACGGGAACGCATGCCGAGGTGTGGAAACTGACGCATGATCCGGCGATTTCGCGGCATATTTATTACGATATTCCAGCGTGGAATGCCGATGGTTCCGCATTGTTTTTTGTGTCGCGGCGACCGGGCGAACACGGGGGAAACTGGCTTATGGATGCGGATGGAGGGCGAATTCGGGAATTGCATATTCGCGGCGAAGAAGGACGGGTGCCGCGGCCTTTGTGGAGTGGTTTGGAGCCGGACTTGATGTATTATTCCGCCAATCGCGGCTCTCGAACGGTATTCTGTTCAGTCAATGTAAAGACGGGAAAAAGGTGCGAACTCGCGTCGGTAGATCTGCAACACAACGTGGAGTTTTGTCCGCCGAGCAGCGATGAGAAGAAACTCCTGGTGCGGGGGCGAAAGGATCCGGATCAAAAGGTGTGGACGGTTTATCTGATCGATATCCAGAGCGGAAAACAGCGAGAAGTACCCATTGAGGGCAATATTCACCGGCTGCGGTTCACGCGGGGGGCAGATTATTCCATCTTTTACAATTTGAACGATCCGGTCAAAGAGGTGAGGCTGGGCAGTTATATCATCCAGGCGGATGGAACGGGTAAAACAGAGTTGCCCTGTGGACAGGCGGGACATCCGGATTGGGCGCACGACGGGCATGCATGGTCTTATGCTTCAGAGTCGAGTATCTGGGTGATGGATAAAGATGGCACGAATAAGCGACAGGTCGTCGATCTGTCGGGTGGCATGCACGGGGGATGGAGTTTTGATAACGAGTGGATTGTTTCAGATGTGACGGATAGAGGGCCATACGCCAATCAGATTTTGCTGATTCATACTGAAGAGCGGGGGCGAATTCACCGGATCTGTCACCACAATAGCTCCTATCAGGGCTGGGACGCAATGCATCCGGATGCCGAGTCCACGCATCCGGCGCCGATTGTGAGTCCCGATGGGACCAAGGTGGTTTTTGATTCGGATATGGTGGGGCTGTGGGGCGAGGTGTATGTGGTTGTGCTGAGAAGACCCGATCCACCGGTAGGATTACGGGCTGAATGGGGCGATCAGGGGGTGAGGCTGACGTGGGAACGTCCCGCGCGCTCAAAAGAGTTGAAGGGATATTACGTTTACCGAAGTCGAGAATCGGGCGAGGGATTTGAGCAGATCAGCGAGGGGATTGTGATTGAGGGGGCTTTTGAAGACAGGACGCACAGGGAGGGTACGGCGTTTTACCGGGTGGCAATGGTGGAATATTCCGGTCTGGAGGGGCGACCTTCTGCTGAAGTGCGGGTGGGAAGTGAGCCTTGGGAAGAGTCTGTGCGGCTATTTGTCGAACCGGAACTGGGGCGGCGAGAAGGGCTAACCGACCAGTTCGATGGACGAGCGTCCAATCTGTATTTTGTGTCGTTGAAGGATAGTGAGCAGTCGGGATGGGTACACATGGATGTGGATGTGCCCAGGTCCGGATCCTATGGTCTGTGGGCACGGGTGGCGGGAAAACTGGGTCGCATTTTGGGATTCAATATACGGTGTGATGACCGGGAGGTGGGGTGCTGTGAGGCAGTGGTAGATGGTTGGGGATGGGTGCGGGTGCTGGACGCGCGCGGAAGACCTGTTGTGCTGAATCTGGATGGGGGCGCGCATGTGTTGACGGCGACAACATCAGATCGGGATGTGAAGCTGGATCAATTGCTGCTGACTGATGATACCGCATATCTCCCTTCCGAAAAGGGTGGGGAAGATGTGGTGGCTCCTGCGCAGGTGACGGGGGTAGATGTGGAGACTGGCGATGTGTCGGAATTACAGGTGACCTGGGCACCTGTGTCGGATCCGGATTTCCATCACTACAATGTGTACACCAGCACAGATCCCAATTTTGTCTGCGACCAGCGCACCCTGATTGCCTCACCCTCAGAGCCGGGGTGGATTGACTGGGGGTTGCCTTCGGCCACGCCTTACTGGTGTTCGACAACGTATTATTACCGCGTGACGGCCGTGGATCGGGTGGGCAATGAGTCGGTACCTTCCGAGATAGCCTGGGGGCGGACGGGGATTCATTCGTGGCGCTCGCTACAAGCAATGAAGAAAGCGTAGGATTTTTTTAAAAGGAGTGTTCTATGATCACCGCAGGGGTTGCATGTCTGGATGTCACACCACCGCTGGGTACGATGATTCCGGGATCGTTTGAGGATCGGTTCGCCGAGAAAGTGCGCGATCCATTGCATGTGCGCAGTTTTGTGGTGGAACGAGAAGGGGAAGGTGTGGCAATTGTGGTGTGCGATTTGATCGGGGTGAAGCGGGATTACCTGGACCGCGCTAAGGAACGGATCGCGAAGGAGACGGAACTGAGTGCAGAACGGGTTTTGATTTCTTGCACGCATACGCACACGGGGGCTGTCACGGGCGATGATGCTTATACGGCGTTTTTGATTGATCGGATTGCCGATGCGGTGAGGCTGGCGTGGCAGAACCGAAAGCCAGCGCAGGTGGGGTTTGGACGGGCTTTTGAAGACCGCGTGGTTTTTAACCGCCGCTATCGCATGCGCGATGGATCGGTGCGCACGAATCCCGGAGTGAGCAATCCCGATGTAGTGGCGCCAATGGGACCTATTGATCCGGAGATTGGCGTGCTGTGTTTGCAGGGGGTTGATGGGGGGGCGATTGGTTTGCTGGCCAATTACGCGCTGCATTATATCGGTATGCCCGAATCCACGTATTCGATTTCTGCGGATTATTTTGGGATTTTTTCAACGCTGATTCAGCGGATGCGGAATGCCTCTTTTGTCGCTGCGCTTTCAAATGGCGCGTGTGGGGATATCAATAATATAGATGTGCTGGGGGATAAGCGCCCTGTGAAAGACCGTTCTCTGCATGCGGAACGGGTGGCGGGTTTGATTGCAGCGGGCGTTCTGTGGGCGTGGAATGAGATGGATTTTGCGTCCGATGTGTCTCTTAGGGCGGCGATGCAAGAGGTGGTTCTGGCGCGCAAGCCAGCACCTTCTGAGGCTGACCTTGCGCGGGTGAGGGAGATTGAGGCCATGGAGCGGCCCACGATGGCCGAACGCGCTTTTGTGCGTCGAATAACCAGGCGTATGGCCGATGTGCCGGATCGGGTGCGGACATGGGTGCAGGCACTTCGCATTGGGGACCTGGGGATTGCGGCTGTGCCGGGGGAGTTGCTGGTGGAATTGGGGTTGGATTTGAAAGCCCGGTCTCCGTTTTCGCAGACTATAGTGATCGAGTTAGCCAATGATTCGGTGGGTTATTTGCCGACGAGGCAGTCTTATGAAGAAGGGGGATATGAGCCGGAGGCGAGCGTCTTTGCGCCGGGGTGTGGCGAGCAGATTGTCGATGTGGCTTTGGGGCTGTTGAAGCAGTTGCGATGACCAAAAAGGTTGGGAGATGGCTACCTATGAAAAGCAGGTGGTGGAAGAACAAGCTGGAGCACTCCGAGAACGGGTGACGGGACGCGCGCTGGTGATAGGTGTGCTCACGATTGTGGGGATGGCGCTTTTCATGTCCTATTTCGGGCGGAATCTGGTGAAGAATTATATGCCCGTAGCGGTAGCTTTGCCGTTTGTGGTGTGGCTGGGGATCAATACGGTGTTGAAGCTGTTTGCGCGGGGGTGGGCACTGTCCCGGATGGAGATGTTGACGGTGTTTTTCATGGTGTGGTTGGTGGGGAATTTGCCGGGTATTGGGTGGGCGATGTATATGGTGACCGATATTGCGGCTCCGGCTCACTATGCCTCGCCTGAGAACCGGATGCGAGAGGTAGTGATGCCCTATTTCCCGCGCTGGCTGTTTCCCGAGGAATCGGAGGCGGTGATCGGGCAGTTGTTTACCGGGGTGGAGGTGGATGGGGCTATCCCGTGGCTGGCCTGGGTCCGGCCGCTGTTCTGGTGGTTGATGGCGTGTTTGTCGCTGGTTGGGGCAGGGTTTTTTTCGAGTGTAATTTTTTACAAACAGTGGCACGAGAAGGAGCGGCTGGTTTTTCCGATGGCGACGTTCCCGATGGATATGCTCAGGCAGTCTGCAGGCAGTCGGGTGCCGGATGTGTTTAAGAATAAGGTGTTCTGGATTGGGTTCGGTTTCGTGGCGGGGATTATTGGCTGGAATATCATCGGGTATTTCGCGCTCAGCTTGCCGCCTATTACCCTGTTTTATTCGACTACATACAAAGCCGTGCCCCTGGGACATCATTTTCCGGATTATTTTTTGCGGGTGCAGCCGATGATTATGGGGCTGGCGTATTTGTGCCCGCTGGATATTCTGTTCAGTTTCTGGTTTTACGATTTTGTGAATATTTTGAAAAAGGGGTTGCTGAACCGCACGGGGTTTACGGTGGGTTTGCCCGGGCAGCCGGCGATGGGCGGCGAGATCGCGATGCTGGAATCGCACGGGGCGCTGGTTTTTCTGGTGGGATGGTCGGTGTGGGTCGCCAGAGGGCATTTGCGGGAGACGTTGCAAAAGGCGTTTGAAATGGGGCGCGAGGGTGATGACGGGGCTCCGGTTTCTTATCGCACGGCGTGGCTGGGATTGTTGTCTTCAGCGGTGTTTTTGGGCGGGTGGATGGTGTCTACCGGTATGCGGTTTCCCGTGATGCTGGTGCAGTTATTGTTGCTGTTTATCTGTTTTTTTGGGATTACCAAATACGCGGCGACTACGGGATTTATTTTTTTGTCTCCTGCGGGAGGAAAGGGAGCCGATGTGCTCCTGGCTCTGGGCGGAACGTCGAATCTGCCACCTGCAACACAGACGTCTATCTGGCTGGTGAATAGCAACGCGCTTTGCGGGGTGCCGATTCGGATTACGTGTATTCCTTCGGTGACGCATTTTTTTCGGATGTTGGGCGATCACCTGCGGCGGCATCCACTGATCTGGGGGTGCATCCCGGTGGCGTTTGTGACGGGTTTTGTGGTTTCTGTGGGCGCACAGCTTTACCGGTGTTATACCGAGGGTGGTTTGAATGGGCACATGGCGCTGTGGGACTGGGGTGTGCTGATGGGCAGGGTGTCGTTGATTGAGGGGAGCAAGCTGACGGTGTTCGATCCGCAGAAGTTGGGGGTGTGGTTTTTTGGGTTTGCAGAGGCAGGCGTGCTAACTTATTTGAAGGCGCGGGTGTCCTGGTGGCCTTTTCACCCGGCGGCGATTGCTTTGCCCGTGGGGCGATACGGATTTTGTTTGCTGATTGTGTGGTTGATGAAGACCTTTGTCATACAGTTTGGGGGCGTGAGTCTTTATCGGCGGTCGCTACCGTTTTGGTACGGGGCAATTGTGGGATATTTGTTCGGGATTGGGGTCTCCAAGGTGGTGGATATAATCTGGTTTCCAGATGCGGGGCATGGGGTGCACGGGTGGTGAGGGTTTTGAAGGCTTACGAAAGACTATCCAAGAACTCCTGTGGGATTTTTGCACCATAGACCTGAGGGTGACCGCTGCGGTTGGAGGTGTAGATGAGCCACGCGTTGTCAGAGGTCATGTAAGGATGGGTGTGCGACCACTGGTTGTCGTCGTGTTCGGTGCGGCTGAGGACGAGGCATTTGTGACGACCCGAATCGAGGGAACCGATGTGGATGGGGATGTTTTCTTCTTGGGTGGCGTCCCCAACCCAGTATCGGCCACAATGGGAGACGCTGACGTGACCGAAGCGGTGGGGAGTTTTGCTAACCAGATTTGGGGCATTGTCGCGCAAGCCCGCAGTCCAGACGTTGCCTTCGCTGTCTTCGTCTTGTCCCGTGGAGATGAAGATGTGGTCGGTTGTACCAATCCACGCTTCGTGGCCGGTGGGGCGCGGCGTGTGGGGGCGATCGACGGGAAACCAGGTGATGCCTTCGCGGTCGGGTTCAAGGGCGCCGAGGTGGACGAATTTGACGTCGGGCATTTTATTGGCTTGAATGAGGATGCGGTTGTTGCCGTCGAGGGAGAATTGTTCGTGTTTGAAGTGGTAGTCGTCCCGCTGGGCAAGGGTGTTGCTTTTCCCGGTTGAGAGGTCTGTACACCAGACTTTGCTCGATCCGCCTTCGGGATGGACACTGGCAGCGTAGTAACGCCCGTCCTGGGACGTGGTGCCATAGCTGAATCGGCCCTCTTCGGTTGGCAAAGTTGTGATGGCTTCTTTTTCGAGGGTCTGATAGTTGCAGCGTTTGAGTACGAGCGCGTCCCCATCTTGCTGCTGGTAATAGAGGTGTTCGCCCCAGGCATGGAAGGCGGGGAAATGGGGTGCTTCGGCGAGTACAGTGTGGAGACTGCCGTCCGCAAGGTCGAGGAAGGACAGGCCGCCGTCCTGATCGTTTTGGGGGTAATATCGGATTGTGACGCGGCTTCCATCAGCCGAGGAATAGGGTTGTTCGCCATAGATGTTGTCGGCGGGGCGGGGATCGTCGATGAGTTGGTGGATTTCAGCGCCGGAGTTGGGATCGGTTTCGATGAGTTTCATGGCGTGTCTCCTGGGAATGGCGGTTGGAGGGAAGATTTGAGGAAATATAACATGTGTGTGGATGATCCATCAAGCGATTTTCCGCTTTGATCAGAGGGAGGTTCGGATATGGTACTCAAAATTTTAGATACGGCTGTCAATTGCGTCACCCTGCGGGTGGCGTGCAAGGACACTCGGGGGATGCGAATTTATCGCGCGGATCGGGCGGATGGTGTGTTTGAAGAAGTCGGTGTTATCCGAGAGGATCGGTTTGTGGATGTGGCGGATTTGATACCGGGGAAGATTTATTATTATATCGCCGTTGGTTCTGATCGGCATCCAGAGCAGGATGAGTTGAAGGATATGGAACACGTTGAGGCGCTGGTGCCCCGCGCGCCTTGTGAGAAACAGGTTGAGCTGACGGAGAAGGCAGAGGTGTTTGAGGTTCGGATGGGTGGATATGTAGATGAGTCGAATGCCGTGACTCTTGGACCAGAGGTGTATTGTCCGGGACCAAATTCGAGTATGCCGCCTTATGATCAGGTGTTTGAGCCAAATCTGTATGTGGTGATCGAGAATACGGGTGAAACAGATCTGGTGAATCCGTGGCTGATGGCAAATGGACAGCGGGATTGGTGGTCGGTAGAGGCGATGGCAAAAGAGGCGATAGGCGGGCGGGATCTGGACGAAGAAGAGCGGATGATGGCGTTGTGGCAGTTTGTCGTGGATGAGGTTTACGACAGCCGATGCGGGATGTCGTGGTATGACGATGTGAGCGATCCGGTGAAGTTGTTCAACGCGTATGGGTTTGAGGGGTGTATAGGGTATGCGATTGCCACGAGTCGGTTAGGTGAGGTGATGGGGGTGAAGTCGAGGGAGGTGTGGGTTGGCGGTATTCTGGATGGGCACGGTCGAGGGCGGCAGTGCAGTCATACGATTTTCGAAGCGTGGGCGAATGGGGCATGGCATTTGCTCGATACAGATCAGATGGTGTTTTTCTTAAAACGCGATAACCGCACGGTGGCCAGTGTCGCCGATCTGGCGCGGGATCCCGACCTGATGAGCAGGTCGCACAGGAATCTGGGGCTGGCGGGAAAGGATATGGCGGAGAAGGATTATTACAGCGCGCAGTTCAAGAATCGGGAATTTGTGTATCCGACCAATCCGAGCGGTGCCTGGACTCGGGAAGATGGTCGTTTGCAACAGGATACGACGCAGTTGCCGCCGCCCCATACGATGGCGATGCGCTTGCGGCCGGGCGAAAAGTTGGTGCGCTATTGGGATCAGGTGGGTAAGACGGTGGTGCGAGGGCGTCGGTTGCATCCGGAGGTGCGGTATTCCAATGGCAAGCTGGTCTATCGGCCCGATCTGCGAAATCCGCTGGCGCTGGGGGGGTTAGAACAGCAGGTGAATGTGGTACAGGACATGTCGGAGCGGTTGCCTGCTGTTCATCCGATTCAGGAGCAGCGCGTTTCCCGAATGATCTGGAAGGTACATTCGCCATATCCCATTGCCGGGGCGCGGGTGGGTTTGTCCTACAGGCGGGCGAGCAGGAAAGACGGGCTTGAGGTGCTGCTGTCTCTGGATGGAAATGACTGGCGGTCGGTCTGGGTGGCAGCGGGACATCGGACAAGTGCGTGTGTGGATCTGGACTGGTATTTGAATCCGGCTTTGTTCGACTGGCGGGGAGATTGGGATCCGGGATGGCGGGTTGGACCGCGTTACGAATATTATGTTCAGGTGGCGATGTGGGCTGGTGAAAATGCCGGCGATGTGGGGGTGGATAAAATCTGGTTTGATACGGATTTGCAGTGTGCAACGCGATCTTTGCCCTCGCTGTTCTGTGGTGAAAATCACATTCAATATCGAGACGAGACAAAGGGTAAGCGGAATGTTCGGATAACTTATGGATGGCAGGAGGAGCATTGTATCAAACCGCCGGATATACCCGAACCGGTGTTTCCAGATGATGACGCAGAGTTGGATCAGACGGATTTTGAGTTTCGCTGGAAAAGTCCTGGGGGAAATGAGTCACAGGTGGATGATTATCACGTACAGGTGAGCAGGTACCCGGATTTCCGGTGGTGCGTGTGTCCCACTTTTGACCGATATGTGAGCCGCACGGCATACGTGGGGAAGACGCGCTGGCAACCGCAGTTTGCAGGGCTGTTGAATCCTGGCGAGCGATATTATTGGCGGGTGCGCGCGCGAAATACACAAGGGATGTGGAGCAATTGGAGCCGGGTGTGCGCGTTCTCGCTTCACAGTTTTCAGGAGGATTAGCGATGTCCAAAGAAGACATACAACCGGCACCGTTCCACGGCCTGGTAGAACAGGCAAAGCGATTAGCAAAAAAATAAACCTGATTTGTTAGCATATCTCTGCGAAAATTGTTAAATTTTGTAGTGTTTATGTCGTTTACCTGGCAAAGGGATTATCTAATGAACAAAAGGTCTGTTACCATCAAAGATATAGCAAGGCAGTTGGGTATTTCGTATTCAACAGTCTCACGTGCGCTGTCTCCAAAAGCTTCGATATTGGTGAAGGAGGAGACACGAGAACTGGTGCGACAAACAGCCGCCGATATGGACTACAATCCCAATTTGATGGCGCGGGGGATTGTGACGGGAAAAACAGGTACACTGGGGTTGCTGACCTACCAGATTTTCCAGGAGACATTTGGACATCAGACCGATCAGATAATGAAGGTGGCTGACGAGTATGATTATCAGATCATGATGGGAGTGGCCTCTAACCGGATTCCTAAAAATCCACGAGATGACCAGATTATACAGGTCAAGCAGTTGGTTTCCTGGGGCGTAGATGGACTTTTAATTCATACGCGAGGGGACGAAGGAGAGTCAGAGCGTATTTTGGATGTCGTTAAGGGACGCGTGCCAGTAGTGACATTTTTTTATCCAACTCAAAATTTGAGTGGGGTCATATTGGACCTTGTATCGGATTTTTACGAGGCCACAGAGCATTTGATCAAATTGGGACATGAGCGGATCGGGTTTCTCGGATCGCACTGGAATGATAACACCCCGCTTTCAAACCAGGGCAAGGGGTATGGCTTGGCGATGCAAAATCACGGCCTGACGCCCAACTACACACCTGTCAGTACCATCAATGCAGAAGCGGGGTATCGCCTGGGCAAAGAACTCGGTAACCAGTTTACTGCTCTTGTGTGCCGGGACGATTATACGGCCATAGGCGTTTGCCGAGGGTTATGGGAATTGGGTATTCGCATACCCGATGATGTGGCTGTGGTGGGTTATGGGGATATTGACGTTGCGGCTTATATGACGCCGGCTCTGACCACTCTGGCAATGCCATACGAGGCGATTGCCCAAGCTGCGATGGATCTGATGCTGGAAAAACTCGAGGGACAGGATACGCCTCGTCAAGTGACCTTGAGATCGCGTCTGGTCGTGCGGGAATCGTGTGGCGCTAATAAAAGTAAGGGATGACAGAAAAAATACTTGACAATAGACTTAATCTTAGGAATAATTGTAATATATTTGATATATTTTTAGAAAGTTGTATGCAAGCGTGTGCAAAAATGGGTATAAAAAGTCGAACGGGGGC